>NZ_JAXGFR010000020.1:0-63689 GCF_041008775.1 Pseudophaeobacter sp. C1-32P7
GTCAGCGATCTCGCAGATGTATTTGCCGTCTCGCGGCCTACGATCTACCGCACCCTCCAACGCACCGAGAGTGCCAATTAGCGTGCAAATATCAGTGCCATTTATCGTGAAGAGTCACACCCGAGGAACGCACTGAAACGCACTGAAACGCAAAACGGGGCGCCCTTGGCGCCCCGTTTTTGTTAGTCCTGCATATTGCACCGGTATCGGGCCCTCTGCTTATTCCGCGGCGGCTGCCTCAGCCGCGTTGATTTCTGCAGCCTTCTGTTCGACCTGTTCAACGATATGGTCGACCATCTCTTCATTGCTCATCTTGTGGCTGGCCTTGCCCGCCAGATAGACCATCCCGGCCCCGGCCCCACCGCCGGTGAAGCCAACATCGGTCATCAACGCCTCACCCGGACCATTCACGACGCAGCCGATGATCGACAGGCTCATCGGGGTGTGGATATGGGCCAGTCGCTCTTCCAGCGCTTCAACCGTCTTGATCACGTCGAACCCCTGCCGCGCGCAGGAGGGACAAGAGATGATATTGACGCCGCGGTGCCGCAGGCCCAGCGATTTCAGGATCTCAAAGCCGACCTTCACCTCTTCGACCGGATCGGCAGAGAGGCTGACCCGCAGCGTATCGCCAATGCCCATCCACAAAAGCTGTCCCAGACCGATGGCCGATTTGATGGTTCCGGAGACAAAGCCCCCTGCCTCGGTAATCCCAAGGTGGATCGGCGCATCTGTCGCCTCGGCCAGTTGCTGATAAGCGGCTGCCGACATGAAGACATCAGAGGCCTTCACCGAAATTTTGAACTCGTGGAAATCGTGATCCTGCAGGATGCGGATATGATCGAGACCGCTTTCGACCATCGCTTCGGGGCACGGCTCACCGTATTTGTCGAGCAGGTGTTTTTCCAATGAGCCGGCGTTGACGCCAATCCGGATCGAACAATTGTGGTCGCGGGCGGCCTTGATCACTTCGGCGACGCGTTTTTCATCGCCGATATTGCCGGGATTGATGCGCAGACAGGCGGCGCCTGCCTCGGCTGCCTCAATCCCGCGTTTGTAGTGGAAATGGATATCCGCAACGATGGGCACCGGGCTTTCGCGCACGATTTCCTTCAGCGCCTTGGACGAAGCCTCATCCGGGACCGAGACGCGCACCAGATCCGCGCCCGCCTCCGCGGCGGCCTGCACTTGGGCGATGGTCGCAGCGACATTGGTGGTCAGCGTATTGGTCATGGTCTGCACAGCGATGGGCGCATCCCCGCCAATCGGCACGTTCCCTACATGGATCTGGCGGCTCTTGCGGCGCTCGATATGGCGCCAGGGTCGAATGTGATTCAGCGACATGCGGTCCGTCCCCTATGGTCCTGCTCCTCAGCCGGTAGATACGTGCTGTGGGCCGCGTCTGCAATGGCAGGCGAGGTCAGACACAGTAAAAGCGGAAAAAGGATCAGTCCTGCGCGCCGTCGACCTGCTGCTGCGCCACCAGGGTCGCAAGGGCGCGGTTGCGGTCATCCTCAAGATCGGCAACCTCGAACCGGCCCGAAATCGCATCCGGGGACAGATCGACATTCTTGGTCACCCGTCCACGCTGGCCCACGGGACCAAAATGCTGTCCATTGACGGCAAAATAGATGCCGCTGCTTTCCCCGGTCTTCAGGGTCGGTGCAACTTCGGTCAGTGGAATCTCGAACCGGTCGCCCGGCTCCATGATCCCTTCGAAGATGACGCTGCCATCCGCGGCGGTCACCTCGACCCATGCCGGACGTACGGCAAGCATTTCCGCGCTTGGCGCCACCTCTTCGACGACCTGCGGTACCGTCAGCTGCTGCCCGGCGATGTCCGCAGGCAGGCTGGCCTCCGCCAGTTGGATGGATGGCAGATCGGGTTCGGCAAAGTTGCCAAAGGTGCGCGGATCAAGTGTTGCAATCGGCGCGTCCCGGGCTTCGAGAACCGGAACATCCAGCGCCTGGGGGCGATAGAGCCGGTCCAGCGCCGCTGCCGCAGGATCCGTATCCGCATTCGCCAGGTTCAGCTGCGCGCCTTCCAGCGGGTCCACATCCGCCAGCACAAGCGGCGTCTGATCGACCGGTGCGAACTGCACCTGCTGCACTTCTTTCAGGATGCTCCAGCCGCCGTAGCCGATGCCAGTGATCAGCGCCGCCAGCACCATCAGCGATCCGATGGCGCGTGGCTCCACATGGCTGAACAGACCACCCGCAGAGGGGGCAAAAGGCGTATTGGGCGAGGTGAACGGGTCGCTGCCCAGCCCACTGGCATTTGCCGCTTGTGCACCGGGTGCAACCTTTGCCTTACGCACCGAGGCCTCGGCCGACATGCCGTGGGCAACCGTAAAGCCGCTTTCGCGGCAGAAGGTCTCAAACGCCTCTTCGGGATCCATGTTCAGATAGCGCGCGTAAGAGCGCACATACCCGGCGATGAAGCCGGGCGTGTCAAAAACTGAAGGATCGGAATTTTCAATCGCAGCGATGTAAGACGCCTTGATGCGCAACTCTCGTTGCACATCAAGCAGGGATTTCCCCATGGTTGCGCGCTCGCCGCGCATCATGTCGCCAAGCCGCAGCTCAAAGTCGTCAAAACTTTTGGGCGCGGATGGCTCACCCTGCTCTTTTGATTTGCGCTGAGTAAGGCGCCCGATCATGCCTGCTGTCCCATCTTTACCTGCCGCAACCGGATTTTGATGTCTGCAGAATCACCCTAACGACTCAAGCTGACCAATCCGTTGATGAAACGATAACACACTCAACAGTTTTGAACACAGAACTGTGCACTACCCGGCCAATTCGGCGCGATTCAGCGCACAATGCGACCAAAGACCGTCCATTGCCTTGACCAAAGCGTCGATTTCCAGCGGTCCATGCACCGGCGACGGGGTGAACCGCAGCCGTTCGGTGCCGCGCGGGACGGTGGGGAAGTTGATCGGCTGAACATAAATGCCGAAATCCGACAGCAGCATATCGCTCAACTTCTTGGTGTGAACCGGGTCGCCGACGATAACCGGCACGATGTGGCTACCGTGATCGATAATCGGCAGGCCCAGCCCCTTGAGGCGCATTTTCAGGATCTTTGCCTGTTCCTGATGCTTCTCGCGCAGCTCGGGCGCGGTCTTGAGGAAAGCCACCGAGGCCGCCGCCCCGGCTGCAACCGTCGGGGCCAGCGAGGTGGTGAAGATAAAGCCGGGCGCATAAGAGCGGATGGCGTCGCACATCTTGGCCGAAGCCGCGATATAACCACCCATCACACCATATGCCTTGGCCAGAGTGCCGTTGATGATATCAATACGGTCTGCGAGACCGTCACGCTCGGCGACGCCGCCGCCGCGTGGGCCGTACATCCCCACCGCATGCACTTCGTCGAGATAGGTCAGCGCGCCAAATTCATCGGCCAGATCACAAATCTCTTCGATGGGACCTAAATCGCCGTCCATGGAGTAGATCGATTCGAAGGCGATCAGCTTGGGCGCCTCCGGATCGTCTGCTTCCAGCAGTTCGCGCAGATGAGCCACGTCATTGTGCCGGAAGATACGCTTGGCCCCGCCGTTGCGGCGCACGCCTTCGATCATCGAAGCATGGTTCAACGCATCGGAATAGATGATCAGACCAGGGAAAAGCTTGGGCAGGGTCGAAAGCGTTGCGTCATTCGCCACATAGGCCGAGGTGAACAGCAAGGATGCCTCCTTGCCGTGCAGATCCGCCAGTTCAGCCTCTAGGCGTTTGTGATAGACGGTGGTGCCCGAGATGTTGCGGGTTCCGCCGGAGCCTGCGCCAGTTGCATCGATCGCCTCATGCATCGCGGCCAGAACCACCGGGTGCTGCCCCATGCCAAGGTAATCGTTACCGCACCAGACGGTGATATCGCTTTCGCTGCCATCGGGACGGGTCCAGACCGCATGCGGGAACTGTCCGTTCTTTCGTTCGATATCGATGAAGGTCCGGTAGCGGCCTTCTTCGTGAAGGCTTTCAATCGCTGCGTCGAGTTTCGCGGTATAGTCCACCGGCATCTCCATAGCTGTAAGTCTGGCACCCAGGGCGCTGGCGCGAAGGCAGTCCCATTCACATTTATGAATAACTACCCTAGACGCCGATTTTGATCAACTGCTTACGCAAAAGGCATGTTGCGCAACATTGATGCAGGTCAAATAGACCTAAGCAACTGAGCCCACAACCCGGCGCGGGCGGCTATTTCCTGACAATTGCGTGCCCCGGGGCGCTGAAAGGCGCCGGTCATAGAGGATCGGAAACTTTGGAAAATACCTGCATGGACAGCCGGCTATGGCGGTTCATCCCCTCGTCCAGCTTCCCCACTGGCGCCTCTTTGACGGCGCTGCTACGGTCCGCGACAAATCATCACAAACCATAATCAGAACGCAGGAGTGAGACATGTCATTGAATGAAGTGCTGGACTGGATCGACGCCGATGTGAACGCAGCAACGGACCGGCTGCTGGACCTTCTGCGGATCCAGTCCGTCTCGACCGACCCGGCCTACAAGGCAGAATGCGAAAAGGCGGCTGACTGGCTGGTGGCAGATCTCAAATCCATCGGCATCGACGCCGAAAAGCGCGTAACCCCCGGCCACCCTATGGTGGTGGGCCACGTGGGGCAGGAAAACAAGGACGCGCCGCATGTCCTGTTCTACGGCCACTATGACGTGCAGCCGGTCGATCCGCTGAACCTGTGGAAGACACCGCCGTTCGAGCCGCAACTGGAAGAGACCGAAAACGGCACCGTCATCCGAGGCCGTGGCGCATCCGACGACAAGGGCCAGCTGATGACCTTTGTCGAAGCCTGCCGCGCCTGGCAGGCGATCCACGGCTCCCTGCCCTGCCGCATCACCTTCTTCTTCGAAGGCGAAGAGGAATCGGGCTCGCCGTCGCTGGTGCCCTTCATGAAAGAGCACGCCGAAGAGCTGAAAGCGGATATCGCGCTGATCTGTGACACCTCCATGGTGTCGCGCGGCGTGCCCTCCATCGCCTCGCAGCTGCGCGGGATGCTGAAGGATGAATTCACCCTGGTCGGCCCGCGCATCGACCTTCATTCGGGGCACTACGGCGGCCCGGGCCTCAACCCGCTGCGCGAAATCAGCCGCATCGTCGCCTCTTTCTATGACGAGGAAACCGGCAAGATCGCCGTCGAAGGCTTCTATGAGGGCGTGAAAGAGGTGCCCGAGGACCAGATGCGCCAGTGGGAAGGCTGCGGTTTTGATGCAGACGACTACCTTGGCAACGCCGGTTACACCCAGGCCCATGGCGAAAAGGACCGCAGCATCCTAGAGCAGCAATGGGCGCGCCCGACGCTGGAGGTCAACGGACTGTGGGGCGGCTATAATGGCGCCGGATCGAAAACCGTGATCCCCTCCGAAGCGCATTGCAAGATTACCTGCCGTCTGGTGGGGGACATGGACCCCGACGCGCTGCGCCTGAAAATCCGCAAGCATATCGAAGATCGCCTGAAACCCGACTGCAAGGTGGTCTGGGACAACGATCTGGAAGGATCGCGTGCTTCGGTGATGGATATCACCCGCCCCGAATTCACCGCCGCCCGCGGCGCGCTGAGCGACGAATGGGAGCGCGAGGCGGTCTTCTGCGGCATGGGCGGATCGATCCCGATCGCGGGTTTCTTCAAATCCATTCTCGGCATGGAATCGATGCTGATCGGGTTTGCCAATGAAGATGACGCGATCCATTCCCCGAACGAGAAATACGACCTCAAGAGCTTTCACAAAGGCATCCGCTCCTGGGCGCGGGTTCTGGAGGCTCTGACCAAGTCGTAAGGGGCCAAGATAGGGGAGCGGCGGCTCCCCGCCACGCCCGGCCCTGTGGGCCGGGCATCCCTCATTCAGGGACGTCACACCACTCAGGGAGGTCAGCTGGATGGCATCAGAAATCGAAACGGGCCGCGCCGAGGTGAACGGCGAGGCGATTGCCTACACCCACCAAGGCAGCGGACCTGCCGTTCTGCTGCTGCATGGGTTCCCGCAAACCCGCGCCATGTGGGATACCGTGGCACCACGCCTTGCCGAACAGTTTACCGTGGTGACCGCCGATCTGCGCGGATATGGCGACAGCAGCAAACCAGGCGACATGACCGCGATGAGCTTTCGCGAGATGGGCGCCGATCAGGTGGCACTGATGCATTCTTTGGGCCATGAGAGCTTTCACCTCGTCGGTCATGACCGCGGCGCACGCACGGCGCACCGGATGGCGCTTGATAGCCCAAACGCCGTTGCTAGCCTAACGGTGATGGACATCGTCCCCACCCACCTGCTGCTGGGTGATCTGCACCAAGAGGTCGCCCGCGCTTATTATCACTGGTTCTTTCTCGCGCAGCCCGCGCCCTTTCCCGAGCGGATGATCGGGGCGGACCCGGACTACTATTTTGAAAGCTGCCTGTTGGGCTGGGGCGGCGCGACGCTGGAGGATTTCCCGGCCGAGGCGCTGGAGGCCTACCGCAAGAGCTGGCGTGATCCGGCGTGCATCCACGCGATGTGCAACGATTACCGCGCCGCAATCGATGTGGATTTCGCGCTAGATGCCGCTGATCTGAACTGTCAGGTCTCCTGCCCCGCGCTGGTCCTTTATGGCGCCACCGGCGCTATGGCGAAACAATACGATGTGGAGGCGACCTGGGCGCCCCGCCTAGCCAACATGCGCGCTGCGGCCATTCCGGGCGGGCATTTCTTCGTGGACCAGCACCCATCGGAAACCGCGGAAGCGCTCATGGACTTTCTCAGTGAACAACCAGCGTTCTGACATCCGGTGATCTTGGCACCGATGGTGTCGGCTACATGGGCACTGAGCCTGTGCAGACTCTCGCGGCCTTGGCCGATGATAGAAGGCACAGCGCGGCCGCCCACCCTTACTGCCAATACCCCGCTCTGCAGGCAGCCTACCCCTTGCGTGCGCGCAGGTCTCTTGCGGCCTTGAGCACCAGCAGCACCAAGGGGGCGCCGTGCATCAGCAGATCGAACCAGTCGAGGGCGCGCTGCAATTCGCCTGCAAACAGCATCCTGAGCTTTTCCCACAGGTGCGGTTCGGGGAAGAAAGGCGCCAGCCCCAGAAGTAGCGCGACAATGATCGCAGTCGTCCAGTCGATGGAATCCAGCAGTTTCATGACGCGCGCATCTAGTCCTGATTTTTCGAGGAAAAAGGAAGTGGCGCGGTTGACGGGGCTCGAACCCGCGACCCCCGGCGTGACAGGCCGGTACTCTAACCAGCTGAGCTACAACCGCGCATGGCCTATATAAGGCGTCCCGACCGGTCCCATTTCGGGAATTCCCATTGTTACATGGGACCAGACTTATAAGTGGCGCGGTTGACGGGGCTCGAACCCGCGACCCCCGGCGTGACAGGCCGGTACTCTAACCAGCTGAGCTACAACCGCGCATGGATCTCATATCATCTGCCTTTCGGCATCCCCCATCCGGAGCGGACCCTGGTATTGCCCAAGGCGGGCAGGCAGCAGTGGCGCGGTTGACGGGGCTCGAACCCGCGACCCCCGGCGTGACAGGCCGGTACTCTAACCAACTGAGCTACAACCGCTCGCTGCCCGTTCAGCATCTCTGCCGAACGTTGGGGTGTAATATTCCCAGGCCTCGGGTATCGTCAAGCGGTGTTTTGTCATTTTATCCGCTTTCGGCCAAAAAAATTCATTCCCAGATGTAAAGCATTGAAACCAAGAGGAAAGCTCCCTATCCCTCCCCGCACTCGCGAACCAAAGACCCGTATTCGCTCCGTCGCCGTGAACCAGAGTAACTGTCGGATCAGCAATAGCGCTCAGGGCCGATCCACTGCTCATCCGAATAGCGGTCGCCATGCGCCCATCCCACGGGCAGCACAGTCTCGATCCGCTCCAAGTCCTCAGGCGTCAGCGTCAGATCGGCGCCCGCGACGCATTCCTCAAGGTGTTTGACGCTGCGGGTCCCGGGGATCGGGATCACGTGGTCGCCGCGAGTCAGCAGCCAAGCGTTGGCCAAAGCTGCCGCCGAGGTCCCCATCTGCGCCGCAAGTGCACGGAACTTATCGGTGATCCGCAGGTTCTCACTCAGATTCGGCTCCATGAACCGCGGGTTGCCAGCAAGGAACGGCAGTTGCGGGATCCGCGCCTTCGGAATCGGGTTGTCTGTCAGCAAGGAGCGCCCCACCGGCGAGAAAGCCACAAAAGCCACCTCGAGTTCGGCGCAGGCCTGTACCAGGCCAAGATCGGGGAACCGGGTCGACAAGGAATATTCCGATTGCACAGCCGCAACAGGAAAGGCCGTCATCGCTCGCCGCACGGTTGAGGGCGCCACCTCCGAAAGACCGATCGCGCGTGTCTTGCCCTTTTCCACAAGGCGACCAAGGTTCGCCGCCGTTTCCTCGGGCGTGAAACGCGGATCGCGGCGGTGCGCATAGAACAGATCGACACACTCGACGCCCAGCCGCTGCAGGGATTTGTCCAGCTCTGCCTCAAGATGCTCTACCGAGTTATCAAAGCACCGATTGCCATCGGCATCGCGCGTGATCGTGGCCTTTGTCGAGATCACAAATTCATCACGCGCCCCGGGATTGGCGCTCAGGTAAGATCCGATGGCGTTTTCGGATTTTCCCATGCCATAGATATTGGCGCTGTCCAGCAGCGTCACACCCAGATCCCGGCAGCTGTCGAGAATGGCGTGGCTTTCGGCCTCATTGGTGGGGCCGTACATGTCTGAAAAGGACATCGCGCCATAGCCGATGCATCCGACCTCTGGTCCCTGGGCTCCAAGTTTGCGCTGCTTCATGAACTCTCTTTCCGGCTTCGATTATGTGTTCGTCCAGCGCATGGTGCAGAAAAGAAGCCCGTTTGTCGAACGCTCTTCCCCGTCGTTCTTGCCTGCCCCTTAGCGCTCAGGCAGAATCAGGCCCATCGCCATTTCCCGCTCTGCGTGAGGACACCCATGTTCGACATCCTGTCAGACCGCACCTATCGCCATCTGTTCCTGGCCCAGGTCGTGGCGCTGATCGGAACCGGGCTTGCCACCGTTGCGCTGGGTCTGCTGGCCTATGATCTGGCGGGCAGCGGCGCGGGGCTGGTGCTCGGCAGTATCTTCACGATCAAGATGATCGCCTATGTGGGGATTGCACCCATCGCCGGGGCCTTTGCCGACCGTGTGAACCGTCGCGCCCTGCTGGTCACGCTGGACCTCGTGCGGGCGGCAGCGGCCCTGTGTCTCCCCTTCGTTACCGAGGTCTGGCAGGTCTATGTGCTGATCTTCCTGCTGCAATCCGCATCAGCTGCCTTTACTCCCACATTCCAGGCCACGATTCCGGACATCCTGCCAGAAGAGGACCGATATACCCGGGCGCTGTCGCTGTCGCGGCTGACCTATGACTTGGAAAACATTGTCAGCCCGACGCTGGCGGCGCTGCTGCTGACCGTTATGGCCTATGACACGCTATTCCTTGGTACGGTCGCTGGCTTTGTCGGCTCGGCCCTGCTTGTCGTCTCAGTGCTGCTGCCCAGCCCCAAATCCACCCAGCGGCGCGGTATCTACGACCGCACCACCCGAGGGATCCGGATCTATCTGGCCACGCCGCGGCTGCGCGGTCTTCTGGCGCTTAATCTTGCAGTCTCGGCGGCCGGAGCCATGGTGCTGGTGAACTCGGTGGTTCTGGTGCGCGGAGAGTTGGGCCTGAGCGAAAGCAATGTGGCCTGGGCGATGTTCGCCTTTGGCTTCGGCTCGATGCTGGCGGCGCTGCTGCTGCCGCCCGTTCTGGACCGGGTGCCGGACCGGCCAGTCATGCTGTCCGGCGCCGGGCTGCTGGTTGCGGCATTGCTGGGGCTGGCGGCCCTGGTGGCGATTACGGGCCTCAGCTGGGGCGGGCTGCTGATCAGCTGGTGTCTGGTCGGCATCGGCTATTCGACGGTCATGACCCCCTCCGGACGGCTGTTGCGCCGCTCTGCCCATGCCGAGGACCGCCCGGCCATCTTTGCCGCGCAGTTTGCCCTCTCCCATGCTTGTTGGCTTCTGACCTATCCGCTGTCTGGCTGGCTGATGACCGTCTTTGGCACGCTCACGGCGCTGATCCTGCTGGCGGCGCTTTCTTTTGTCGGGCTGCTGCTGTGCCGTTTCCTCTGGCCTGCCCAAGCCCCATCGGAGATACCCCATAGCCACGCGGATCTGCCGCCGGATCATCCACACCTGCTTGAGCACGGAGATGAGGCGCACAAGCACACCATCATCATCGACGATCTGCACCGCGACTGGCCGACGCGCGGCTGACAATCAGGCGCTCCCCACGCTGCTCCCAGCCGGCGCACTCACCTCCCCCACGCCAACGTGATCCGCCCGACCTTGCGCAAGCCATGCCGGTATTCGAAACCCGCCGCGAATAGAAAGGATACCCCTATGCCCAAAGCCGTCATCTATCGCATGGATTTGCCCAATTACACCTGTGGTTTCGGCACGGCAGCCCTTGATCTGCTGCGTCGCGAAAAATTCGATATCGAAGAACATGTGCTGCGCACCCGCCGGGAAACGGATGCCTTCAAGGATAAGCACCACGTCACTACAACGCCGCTTGTATTCATTGACGGGGAGAAAATTGGTGGCTTCACTGAGCTGAAGAAACACCTCAAGGCCCAGAAGCCGAAACCAAAACGGTTCTGGAAACGCTGATCCACAAGCCCCCCGTCATGCCCGCGGAGCAAAGACGCGCATAAAGCGGGGGGCGTCTTGCCCCCCTGAAACTGGTCCAAGCTGAGTGCGAAATTTTGGGTACATTTCTGGCAACAGAGGAGTGTACCGATGCCGAAGAAACGATTTAACGACGAACAGATTGCCTTCGCATTGAGGCAGGCAGAAGCTGGAACGACGGTCGGCGAGATATGCCGGAAGTTGGGCATCGCCGAAGCGACGTTCTATCGCTGGAAGAAGGTTTATGCCGGGATGGGTGTGTCGGAGATCCGAAGGCTGAAGCAGCTCGAGGACGAGAATGGCAAGCTGAAACGGCTGGTCGCAGATCTGACTTTGGACAAGCCGATGCTGCAGGATGCTGCGAAAAAAGTGGTGAAGCCTGTTCGACGTCGCGAGGTTGTCCGACACTATCAGCATGTGTTCGAGGTGTCGGAGCGTCGGGCCATGGGCTTCGGGCGGGCTTCTCACAGATACCAATCCAGGCGCAGGTTTCTGGCTATGATAGAAGGGGGCTACACGCCTGCGGTGAGAGTGGTGCATTCGGCCACCAAAGCCCCGATCTGGCGGATGAGTCGCGATGCTATCGCAGCGTTCAACGCACGTTTCACTACACTAACGGTACTGGCGGCGGAAACCGGCGTTCACCGCAACAGGATTCTGGCCGTTCTGGAGACGTCGGGTATCAAAAAATTTGAGCCCGACGGCGGGATGTCGGTCCCGTCTATCTTCGAAGCGAAGTCGTGCCGATCTTACCAGTCTTAAAGGTTCAAAGGGCGTGAAGCGTCGCTTTGCTATGGAAAGCATGGAAAACGATTGATTATCAATGTTCTGAGATAAATCACGCGATGACCACAAGTCCCTCTTGACAGGGGGGGGCATGAAAACCGACAAAACGTGCAATGTTATGGGTCACTGGCACATTCTGCCAGTTAACCAATTCTTTGCACAGACAACCGATTCGGTTAAGTTTGCCTCCAATTTAACGGCTTTATATCAACAGCTTAGACACCAGGCCAAACCCATGTGGGGCATAACCTTGCACACTTGGCGCATAACCTTGCACACCCTACGGCAACAAAAAGGGCCCGCGAATGCGAGCCCGTTTCGTTCCTCATCTATCGTGCGATGCTGCTATTCGTTTTGCAGCATCTCCATAAGTTTGGCGCTGTCTAATGTGTCGCGGTAGTCTGGCGCAGTGAACGGAGACAGCTCCAATGGAAGGCGAGAGTTTTGCGCATAGGCTTCGGCGAAAATATCTACCGACGCAACACTCACGCCGCGAAACCGGCACAATCCGAAGGCCCGGATCAAGAGCTCGATCACGAGCCCCCAGCGTGAAGCACATGCAAAGTCCAGCCGCTCCAGAAAATCCACATCCACAAGATCGTCGACATTGATCCCTCCATGGTCGGCATAAGCATATACGAGTTGTTCAACTCGATCATGTCGGGATCCTTGCCGGGGTCGGCGCTTTTACCCAGGCTGATCTCATCAAAATGTACCGGCGCCAAGAGGTGGGAGAGCTGTTCTTCGGAATTCACGTAAGTAGCCAGTACCGGCACGCCGGACAGGATCAAGATCAGGGGCCACTCGGGCTCTTTCATCAGTGATTTGAAGCTGTCGAGGAAAATCCGGTTCGACTTGGCTCCCGGTGTGAAAACATGCTGGCACTCATCGTAGTAAAAGCCGATCACCCCGTGTTCGCGGCTGTGGTGACGTACCAGGCCCCAAATTTCGCTTTGCGTCCGCCTCGGCGACACAGGATAGCCCAATTTTTCCAGGGTTTTCTGGCCAAGGTCTTTCCAGCTCACCGATCCGTCCAACTTGCAGTACAGGATCTTCCCCGGCATCCCGTTCGGCATTTCAGTCTGGCTGGCATTGAATTCCTCGACCAGTTTGACTGTCTCGGAAGTCTTGCCGACTCTAGATTCTCCGGTCACCATCAAGCCGCGCGCCTCGAAATGCCCAGCGTTGCTGGCCTTAACGTAGTAGTCGGTCACACAATTGGTGAACGCTTCACGCAGGATCGCTGCCCGCGGGAAGGTGTAGTGTGCGTTTTGCAGAGCGCGCGATGCACTGACGCGTTTTGGGTCTATGAAGCTCATTTGGTGTCCGTGGAAAATCGAGTAGTTAGTGGGCTGTCGTATCGGTCAGTGGATCAAGAAAACTCACCCTCCTGATCGGGGCGACCAAGCCGGATGGGCTTTCGAGTGGTTTTGCTTTTCTGTTTGGGCCGTTGCTTCTCGGACGGTTGCACTTCCTTGGTTTCAGGAGCGGGGTTGGATGGCGCGAGATCAATTACCTCTGCATCTCCGATAGGCAGCACGCCTGGACCTGAGGAGGCCGTCGCCAACGAGCCGGGCGCGACAGTGTCCAATGGCACCCTTGTTCTTACGACCTGTGATGATGCGAACAGGGCCTTTGCCTTGGTCCTGGCTTCTTCGAAGGTCACGTAGCTACGAGGCAGGCGGCGTTCTACGCCGATTTTTTGAAGGAGTTCCTGCCTCTCGAGCCGTACCTTCGCAATACGGTCTTCATAGAGCTTCGTGGTTTCAGGATTCTCACGACGGTAGCTCGCCATCAGGTCAAGGTACTCGACGACGGTGAGGTCAGCGAAAATGGTCGTTTGCAAATCTAGCCGATACAGTTCCGGATCGCCTGGAAAGACTGCGGTCGCAAAATTGAGGTTATCCGGGTCGATGAAGACGGACACCTTCCCTTTCCATTTATCTACAGCTTTCTGAAAAGCGTCCGACGAATAGGAAAGGCCGGACAGAACCCGCACACCTTCGTCGTTTGGTTTAAGTTTGAATTTCCAACCCAGATGCTTACGTCGCAGGTCTTCGTTGACAGCTTTGAAAATCCCCCGAGTTTTATTGATCTCGTTGTAGACCTCAGCCGGGCGCCTTCCGCCCATACCCACGCCCATATGTTTCAAAGATGGGTACTCATCGATGAAGAACTTGGTGATAATTTCGTAGAGGACGTCAATATCAAGGACACCAGCTTTATTGGCATCATACGCTGGCAGTTCTCCAGGTTTGCGCCCCGTATATCCGTGAAGAAGCTTCAGCAGCATCGACTCCGTTGTACCAAACATGCGCTCGACAAACGGCTTGTCAGCGGACGCGTGTGTTCGCACGTCGGTGATCGCGGAACCGACGCCAAGAAGAGCCGTTTTAACCTCAGAGTTTCTCAAACCTGTTCCGTTGTCGTTGCGGATTGGACTTGCCCTGAAAAAGTGGAGAGCACCAACTGAGGAACCAGGAGGTGTTCTATGGGAAATGGCAACAGACCGACGCCGGAGTTTCGGCGGGAAGCAGTCAGACTGGCACTGACCAGCGGTCGGACGCGGCGGGAGATCGCGGAAGATCTGGGGATTGGACTTTCGACATTGACGCGATGGCTCAGTCGCGAGCGAGATGCCAGTGATCCGGTCGAGGCTTCGGTCGACGTGCATGCTGAGTTGAAGCGGTTGCGACGCGAGAACGCAGTGCTGAAACAGGAGCGCGACATCCTAAAAAAAGCCGCAGCCTTCTTCGCGAAAGACGCAAGTCGATGAGCTTTGCTTTCATCGAGGCGGAGAAACCGCTCCGCCACGGCATTCACCGTCGCACCAGCCTCCAAGGTCATCGCGACGGCCAAGGCCTTGGCCTCATCCGGCCACCGGCGATGTCCCGACGCGTAAATCTCGACGCCCAGAGATTTGAGAAACGAATTTGTAGCGCACATTGCGAAACGCACTCCCCATCATGAGATGGAGATCACATCGCAGCCGAAGCCATTAGCAGCAATGTGGGGTTGAGACGGCGCTTACCGTTAAACGGCTGCTTCCGCGCAAATTTGATCGCGGCGCGCGGCACGCGGCGCGCCAAAGAGGGAGGTGCATCGAGCGTGCCTAACTTCAGGACAATTCCTGCAAGCCCCGGCCTGTGGGTGAACAGATGCGTCCCTCAGACTGCGCAGAAACTGAGCTTGACCGCGTCTTTCAGATCGTGCCGCGTGAAGCTGACGGGCCCGCCCGCGGTTATCTGGATGTCCGCTTCCGGGAAAACGGCCCACGTCCGCCAAAATCCGCCCCAGTCGCAGCAAAGAAAGATCGGCAGGCTCTGCCAGGCCAAGGCGCAGATCACCCAGCAGATCCCAAAAGGCGAAAAGTTGAAGTTCCCTGGCTGAAACGACACAATTCCCAACTCGCACAGTTCAAAGGGACCTAAGGTCTCTTCCTCCAAGCCACTGAAATCGCCAACCACGCCGCCCCTCACCAAGTGACGTGAAACTGTCAAGAATTAATCGTCGCAGAACAATGGAACGCCTTCAATGGCCTTTTTCAAAACCTTTGGTGGTATCGATAAAAAGTCATGAGTCATTTCATCGAAGTAATTGGCATTCTCATAATAGTTCCAAGAGTGCTCTCGATCCTGAAGAAATGAAAGCGTGTCAATAAGTGACGTACTTATCTTTTGGTCTCTCAACAGGCTGGCGACATCAGGGTTCTCATAGAAATCCTTCATTTTCGAATTGAATAACTTCGGTGTATCCCCAAGCATTCCCCTGTAGTGATGGAGATACCTCCACACTGCAATAATGGGATCCATCTTGTCCAGCGCTTGAAAAATTCTAAACACTTTCGACTGTGCATCTCCCGAAAGGTCCATGACAGCACGGAAAGCCTGGCGATGCTGCTCCGACAAGAACAACCAGACGAAATCATTTGCAATTCTCTCTAACTCATTCGGTGGGACGGTTTTAAATCTTTGTTCCGCATAGACGCGAATGCTCGCCCTCTTGCTTCGAGACAGGCTCGTATAAGCCGGTATGTCACCCAAGATGACTTCATTTATGTCATGATACGCAATTAAGAGTAGAAGGTCCCGCCTATCTCCTGCAGAAAAATCAAGATCCAAACATGGTATAAAGCACTCCGATATATGCGCAAGAGAAATAACGTGATCATATACACTTCTCACTTTGATTTCCGGCTTGAATCCCTGGAGCCTAATTAACTTTCCAGACCTCTTTACACCTTTTAAGGTCTTTACAATGGGGATTCTGCGAACTTGTGGGAGCTGAATTGCCTCCCCTTCAAGATCGTCCAATATCTCCATAACGTGAGATTTTATCCCCAAAGTGCTATCGAAATTCTTTTTGGCACCATATCGCTCAACTTTCAGCGATTGCAAAAAATCTAGCGCGGACGCCAAGCTCTTTCCGTATTCGCTCTTTTTCCTGAAGTCGATGTACTTTCTGTCTTGGAGGAACTCAGGTATTTCACAGTCATCAACAAGGACAGGCACCACCATTGTCTTGCCGCCGGACACTTGTTTGAAAAATTGAGATTGCCATTCGGTCGATACCCACTTCGACCTCACGGCCGCCTCGCTGAGAAACAAAAATATCACATCTGCTTTGGTCAATCCATTTTGAATCTCCTCTGAAATTGATGCGGCATATGGAATATTGTCCTCGTCTATCCAGGTATCGAAACCACCACTTTTCAAATCCGAATTTATTCGGCGTACAAACGCTTTGTCTCTCGATGAATGGCTTAGAAAAATTGAAAGGCGTTGCATTCTGCGTGGCTCACGGTTCTTTGGCTTCTCCAGATTAGGCTTGCCTGCTTGGAGAGATAAGTCAACAGCGCTCAATTGCGGAAGACTTGCCTCATAGCGCCTTGTGTGGCGAGATTTCTAAGTGTTCAGGTTCCGAAAGTATGATTTTTGGGGCTGTCGCGTGGCAATTCTCCAAAGGTATCACGTCTCCCTATACGAGCAGCTTCCGGATTGGCTTTTCGCTGTTCCTTGTCATCTCGCCGCTGACATCCATTTGGTTCGTTTCCGCGAGGTTTCTGCTCTGCCACCCCTGCCGAGCGCCTTGGATGGTATGATCGGGCGACTGTAGTGGAGCTTTCGACTACCGACATTGCTGCAGTCGCCACGAATGACCGCCTCGCGTAAGCTGCGCTGCAGCGGCGAGTTCCTCACCGAAGGTCCGCAATGGGCCGGTTGGGCACTTCCAGCATTGGAGGTGGCGCTGAGCCTGCAAGAGGCGCTTTTGCGCCAAGCAACCATTTGTTACCCAGGCGGCGCACGTCGGCTCCCCTGAGGCCACACCTGAAATTAAAGCGCGAACTTATCTCTATCGAAATTTCCACTCTGGTAGTCCAGCGGAGGCACTGTCGCATGAGCCAAGGCACATAAATCCGACTGGCCTCCGGCCGTTCGATCGACGATGCTCGTAACCCTGTCACTAGACTCCACTCGCAAAGAGATCGCTAGTTGGACACCCAGCTTCAAATCGGCGATTTAGGACCCGAGATGTATCGGCCTTAGATGGAGATCCCGCTTGGTAGATAAGTTACGCTTGGCGGTTGAGCCTTGTGATTGCGAGACGCTGCCCTCCTTTTTCTCGCGCATGGCCGCAATCAACGGTACTGATACTGCGGGTTTCGCCTTGGACCTGGGGTTCAGCTTCAAACGCATCCTAGAGCAAGACGAGCTTGCTGTCGCGGCATTCGCCGCGAGATCAGGATTGACGCAAGATCAACTCTCAACTTTGCTGTCTTGGACTGGCGAGCGTATCGGAGACGTTCGCATGAGATATCGGGGAGAGGTGTTCATATCGCGCGCCCTGCGTAGTCCGACCGTTCGCGGATGCCCTCATTGTCTGCGCGAACAGGCAGAAGGACAAACCTATCCATTGCGGCACATGACAATATCGGGTGCTTGGCAGTGTCGCGGCGCCGATCTGTGCATTCGGCATCACCATCCGCTGGTGCCTCTCTGGACGTACTCCCGGCCGCTCGAGCGCTACAACATCGGCGCAAGGTTGGCAGAGATTCTTCCCGACATTGCTGCGCGCCGGTTTGAAAGCGAACTGATTGAACCATCCGCATATGATCGATGGCTCGATCACCGACTGTTTCAAGGCAATGACGATACGTGGTTGGCCACCCAACCGTTATTTGCAGCCATGACATTCTGCGGTCTGCTCGGGGCAGCTCTCCTCAACAAGCAAGGAGAAGAATCCGAGGATCGCAAAGCAAAGTCCTTGGGCTTCGTAGTCGCCTCGCAAGGGCCTGACGCAATCCGGGAAGAATTGGGGCGCCTGACGCTTGCCGAAGATGGAGGCGACGCAGTCACGAGAGGCGAACTCGCCCCGATCTTCAAAACATTTGATCGCCTCTATCGCCATGATGATGCCTTCGACGGCTTCCGGGATATAGTCAGAGCTCACGTCTTGGAGATCTGGCCAATCGCAGCTGGAGAGGAGATCCTTGGTCAAATCATGGTCGAGCGAAGACTTCATTCTCTGACCTCTGCCAGCAAAGAAACCGGCATAGGGACGGCAGTCCTGAACGACTTCCTGACAGAAGCAGGTGCGTTCAGCTCGGATGACGCCCGCAGTGATGCGCGCAAGACCTTCAACGCGCAGGAATTTCAAGCCCTTTTGGAGGAGATTCCAACACTCGTTGGTCCGATTGCGATGCGCCGAGCAATCGGCGCTACGCTTGCGGAATTAAAGTCTCTTGAGGCGGACGGCGTACTCGTCCCCCGAACTAAAGTGAGGACGATCAAATCGCCATGGCGCGTGCGTGATGGCTTGGCCCTACTTGAGGAACTGGAACTCCAGGCCATTCCGATAGATGAAGACACACCGGGCTGAGACACCATCCAACTTGTTCATAAGAGACTGGGCGTTTCGGTCGGGCGCGTAGTCACTGAGATCCGGGACGGGAATTTGGGTGTCGGCAAACGCAGGGACGTCTTCGGCTACCGCGGGTTCGTCGTGCAAATCGCCGAAGTTGAGCGGTTGACGAAGCACGGACCTCAAGGTGCAAAATCGACCACAATTGGGAACGAAATCAGTGCAGCCGCGTTCGCGCGCTCAATCGGAGTTCGGGAGAAGGGCGCTTTCTTGGCACTAATAGAAGGGGGACATACACCCGCGACTGAGATTTCACACCCGGTGATGAAGCGTCCACAGTGGCGGATGACCAGCTCTGACATCACCGCTTTCCATGAAACCTTCACCACGCCAACGGTCATGGCTGAAGAAAGTGGCATGCACCGAAATACGATTCTTGCGGCCTTGGCTGCTGGAGATGTCCATGCTTTCCAGCCTGATGGCGTGAATGTTGGGCCTATCTACCTTCGTGACGAAGTGGAAGCCATCCTACGCAATCTCGTGATCTGAGGTTTGCAGTCGGCCACTGGGCGTCGAAAACTGGCAAATACCTGTTGTATATCAGCATCTTGAGGGTGCCCCATATCGAAAATAAAATTTTCCCTTGACAGTAGCTGTGCATGAAAGTCGACAAAACGTGCAATGTTATGGGTTACTGGCACATTCGAAAGAATGGCGATCCCTCGAGGACTCGAACCCCGAACCTGCTGATTAGAAGTCAGCTGCTCTATCCAGTTGAGCTAAGGGACCGCTGAGGACCAGTTACGACACCCGCAATGCAAGGGTCAAGGCGCGGCTGACAGGTCCAGATGCATAAAGACAGACCAGGGATCTTCACTGTAGTCCCCAAAGGGCGGACACTCCGAAAATCCGTAGCTTTCATAAAGCTTTCGCGCAGGGAGGAACTCTGGGGTAGAGCCGGTCTCCAGGTAAATGCCAGAGGCGTTTTCCTGACGGGCAAGTTTCAGGAGATGGTCCAGAATGGCCCTGCCCGCGCCACTGCCGCGGGCCTCAGAGAGCGTGTGCATCGATTTCAGCTCACGGGTGTTATCCGCCAGCCGCTTCAGCGCGCCCATACCGATCGCCAGACCATCGCGGCGCAGCAGGAAGAACTGCACGTCCGGACCTTCAAGACCACTGCCGTCCAGCGCGTGACAGCTCTCTTCCGGAGATTGCGCGGCCATCTGATCCAGGTGGCGCCGGATCAGAATCGCCGCATCGGGATCCGAAGGACGGGCCGGTACAATCACGGTTTCGGGCATCTTTGGTTCTGTAAGTCGGGGCAAAGTTGTTTCCACGTGGCAAAAAATTCAACATGATTTCAAAACCTTATTTTACGCCTTTCCTCCCTCGGAGCAAGGATGCCGCGAGAATAGGGGCAAGATCCCGCGAACTCCCTGAAATAGAAAAAGAAAAGTCATGCGAAGCGGGCTCCATCTCAAGATCTGCGGGGGTAGGTCAGGCTGCGTTTTTCGCGGACACCAAGGGGACAACATCTACAAGGAGTAATCCAATCCCTTGCTTGCGGGGATGTCGGAAGGCCGGGATGTTTCCGTTGAGAATTTCGGAAAACAGGTACTCAAATCGGTCGGCCCCGCGCTGGCAAGCATAAAAGATCGGATGCAAATCGCCGGTTCGCCGGACACCGGTGTTGTCGGCGAACCGGCGATTTTTGCCAGTAGCTCATCAAGGTGCGATCGACCAAAGAAGACGTGCCGAACCCAGCCGCGTTCCGTACTTAAGATCAGCGGGAGGACAATTCCTCCGAGAGAGAGAACTTCAATTTGCCGTTTCGTTGCGCCGAGATATTCGGGGAGATCGCAAAGGGGGATCGCGGTCTGGAACGCCTCAACCATCGAAACCGTAGTGACAGCGTCAAATACCATTTTCCCGCTTCCAGGTAGCTTACGACACGGGTAAAGGCTTCGAGCGGTCATACGCGCTGTCTCACACGCAGGGCCGGATTGGGCCGAAATTGGCGCCTAGATTTCTCCAGCCGAACATTGACGAAGCCAATCAGAAGCAGGAATTTGCCCAGGCCTTGACTTGTTCAGCGAGCTCAAGGAGTTGGTCCTCAAGCGTCTTGCCAGTCACCCGTTTACGGGGCTTCAGGTCGTGATCGCCGTCTTCCAGCCAGTGCAGGGTCACGGCATTGGACAGATCGTATTCCTGCACCTCTTCCCGCGTGCCGAATGGATCGCGGGTGCCTTGGCAGATGAGGGTTGGACAGGTGATCTCGGCAAGGTTCTCACCACGTCGATTGCCGGGCTTCTTCGGCGGATGGAACGGGAAGCCGAGGCACAGCATGCCTTTGATCCGCCCCGCGTCATAAAGGTCCTGAGCGATCAGGCTGGCCACGCGGCCGCCCATGCTTTTCCCACCAATGATCAGCGGACCATCGCAGCCAAGCGCATCAATGGCGGCGAGGAATTCTGGCGCGTAGGTGTCGGCCTTTGCCGGTGGGCGTTTAGAGCCGCCAGTGCGACGGGCGGACATGTAGCTGAACTCAAAGCGGGCGACGCGGAAGCCTTGGGCATCCAGCCCTTCGGCAACCGTATCCATCCAAGGGGTGTCCATCGCTGCGCCAGAACCATGGGCCAGAAGGATCGTGGTTCGCCCCGGTTCGTCTCCGTTCAGCAGGAAATCCATCGTGCCCTCCTACGAGATCAGGCTGCGGCGAGATCAGGCTGCGGCGCCTGTGCGCTTAGCCTCTTCGACGGCCAGTTCGGCCATCTTCAGGGCTGCCTCACGGCTGCTGGCAACCGCGATGAACCGTCCGTTGTGACAGAACTTTGCGCCTTTGACGCTGCTGGCTTCTTCCAATGCCTCGTCGGTCAGGCCAGCCCATGCGGCGGGCAGATCGGCGCGTTGTTCAAAGCTGTCACCGCTGATGCGAATACCGCCGATGGACCAGTCATTGTCACGCGGGGCCACCACAAACAGCAGGTGGTCCGCGCCAGTCGCCTCAATGGCTGAGCGGAAGGGCATGCCCATTGGCAATTCTAGAATGCGCGAGGTGCCAGCATCGTGGATCGCCTTGATGACCATGGCTTCGGCACGACGCTTGGCGGCTTTCTTGTTGATCGACGCCTCGACAAACGCCCGTGCGATCGGCAGCGCCTCTGCGAAGGCTTTATCGTCCGCGTCATTGCCGCGGTTGTCGAAGACGGGCTTCAGGCTCTCCAACAGGACCGAGAGGGTCAAAGGCGTCAGCGGACCTGCAACCGAAGGGTTCATCGCGCCGTTGTCGATCAGATCGATGGGCAGGACAAAGCTCTGCTCAAAGCTGGCGTGGATGTCTTCCAGATCGGCCTCGGGGATCTCCAAAGCGCGGAGGTAGTCAAGGCCGTAATGCTTCCAGATCAGACCGAAGGAACTGTAGGGCTGTTCGTCCTCACGCACGGGATTGGGGCGCTGGTGGTGGTCAAAAATACCCGCCTCAGCGTCATACTCGCGGCCCACATCATAGATGATCTTGCCCTCACCGGGGGTGATCCACGCGGCGTCACGGGTGCGCACCACCTCCGCCTGCGGGAACAGGCGGGTCAGGATAACCGAGGAAAGAAGTTCGTCCGCGTGGAAACCGCCATTGTGGGTGACGAGGTGGGTAATGATCATGATGGGCACTCTGGCAGATCTGGAAATACAACGGGCGACCGGTTGGGTCGCCCTGAGGAAATCGCGTTCGGGGGGATTCCGGCGGCGATGCGACAAGCATCAACATGCTGTGCGCCGCGCTCACCAATATCTAAATCTGAGGCTCCGCGAAATCTTTGCCCCGATTCCGCGACAACCTTGCCCCGATTTACAGGTTCAGTGGGTCCAGGGACCGCGGCGGTTTGTGGCGAAGTTATCGCCATAGCCGCCGGGGCGGATGTTGGTCTTGCGGGTCTTCGGTTCGACCACCTCGGCGGTGATGCCGTGATCCTTGGCGTATTCCAGCGCCTCTTCCTTGCTGTCAAAGCGCAGGCGGACCTGGCTTTGGGTATCGGCAGAGGAAGTCCAGCCCATCAGAGGATCAACCTCGCGGGCGCTTGCGGGTGCAAACTCCAGAACCCATTTCCGCGTCTTGGCCATGCCCGAGGTCATGGCGTTTCTCGCTGGCCGGTAAATACGCGCTTGCATTGCAGTCTCCTACTCATCCGATGCTGCCTATATGCGATGATACGCGCGCTGCGGCAAGATCGATTTATCCTTAGTATTGCGACAATGCTAACCCGTCTGCCTGCTGCGCCTGCGCCGCAACAGCGGTTGGATCAGGCGGCGATAGCTGAGCGCCGCGCCGGTATAGGTCATCACCAGAGCAAATGCGGCCGCCAACCCCGCCAAAGTCTGCCCCAATAGGCCAAAAACCTCTCCGGTATGCAGGAACCGCAGGAATATCCGCGCCTGCTGACCCGCGCTGCGGTCAGAGAAGTCACTGCGATCCAATACCGCCCCATCCCGGGCATCCATGGTCAGCGTTACCTGTTTCGTCGGCTGGCGGCCGGTGCCGCTGTCGACGGTGATGCGGATTTTTTCTGCAACCGGCAGCGCAACTTCCATCCGCTGCCAGTCCGGAATATTCGCGCTGGCCTGCAACAGCGCCAGATCGAGACCTGAAACCTCGGCCACGGCGTCCGACGCGCCCTGCCCGGCCCCTGCCCGCCGACGCAGTTGCACCGGTTCTTCGCCATAAAGGCGGAACACAAGATCGCTGGCCCAGGGGTAAGAGATCACCACGCCTGACACCACAATCGCCAGCAGGGGCACAAGCGCCCAGAAGCCGAAGACATGGTGCCAGTTGTAATCGCGGGCCTTGCTGCTGGGCAGGCCTTTGCGAAACCACAGGTTCATGCGGACAATCCGCCATTTCCACGCCCGGGGCCACCAAAGGTAGAGGCCGCTTGCCAGAATGAACAGAAAGCCAAGGTTCGCGGCCCCTGTCACCGCCCTGCCCAGATCGCGCCCATCGCCAGAGAGCGCAAACCAGCGGTGCAGATGTTCAACCGTGGAAAAGAATGCAGCGACTCCCGCACCCTGTTCCGGCAGTAAATCGCCGGTGAATGGATCGAGAAACAGTGTGGAATTTCGCCCGACCTGCACGGCCACGGGGGCATCCGGATCTTTTGCAAAACGAAGCGCTGTCGCCCGCCCCCCTGTTTCAATCGGGGCGATGCCTGCCAGTTCATCCGCAGACAGCCTCTCTGTGCCCACTTCGGACACGGCGGGTGTCTGCGCCCAACGGGTGATCTGCGCCTCATAGGTTAGCAACAGCCCCGTCAGTGACAGCATCAGCACCACAAGGGCAACCATCAGGCCGACCGTCAAATGACTCCAGAAAATAAGCTTCCGCATGGTTTTGTCCCCGGATCGTTTTACGCCACTCTTTCTGCAACGCAGCAGGCCGCAAGCTCCGTCGCAGTGCCGTGCAATTTTTCGGGAACTTGCCCAGGACTTGCCCCTGCCCCCTTGATCTGGAACAAAAAGAGATCAAGTGTATGGCCGCCAGACTGAGGAGCGCCAATGCCCTACGCCCATTCCGACAAATCGCTGCCGATGATGACCGAACGCGAGGCCGTCCAGCGCCCCAAGCTGGAAGGTGGCAAGAGCTTTGTGATGAACACGGAGTTCAGCCCGGCCGGGGATCAGCCCACCGCAATTGCGGAGCTGAGCGCCGGCGTCAACGAAGGTGAGCGCAATCAAGTGCTCTTGGGCGCCACTGGTACGGGCAAGACCTTCACCATGGCCAAGGTGATCGAGGAAACCCAGCGCCCGGCCATCATTCTGGCCCCGAACAAGACGCTGGCGGCGCAGCTGTACGGTGAATTCAAGGGTTTCTTCCCGGAGAACTCGGTCGAGTATTTCGTATCCTTCTACGACTACTACCAGCCGGAGGCCTATGTGCCGCGCAGCGACACCTATATCGAGAAGGAAAGCCAGATCAACGAACAGATCGACCGGATGCGCCACTCGGCCACGCGGGCGCTTCTGGAACGCGATGACGTGATCATCATCGCCTCGGTCTCCTGTATCTACGGTATCGGCTCGGTCGAGACCTATTCGGCAATGACCCAGGATCTGAAGGTCGGTGAGATGTACGACCAGCGGCAGGTGATGGCCGATCTGGTGGCCCAGCAGTACAAGCGCAACGATCAGGCGTTCCAGCGCGGCTCGTTCCGGGTGCGGGGCGACACGCTTGAGGTTTTCCCGGCACACCTTGAGGACCGCGCGTGGAAACTGTCGTTCTTTGGCGAGGAACTGGAGGCGATCACCGAATTCGATCCGCTGACCGGGGAGCGCACGGGGTCCTTCGATCAGATCCGGGTCTATGCGAACTCCCACTATGTGACGCCGAAACCGACGCTGAACCAGGCGGTTATCGAGATCAAGAAAGAGCTCCGGTTGCGGCTGGATCAGCTGGTTGGCGACGGCAAGCTTCTGGAGGCGCAGCGGCTGGAGCAACGCACCAATTTCGACATTGAAATGCTGGAAGCGACGGGCCATTGCAACGGGATCGAGAACTATTCGCGCTATCTGACGGGCCGCGCGCCCGGAGAGCCGCCCCCTACCCTGTTTGAATTTATCCCTGACAACGCGATTGTCTTTGCTGACGAAAGCCACGTCTCCGTGCCGCAGATCGGCGCCATGTACAAGGGCGACCACCGGCGCAAGTTCACCCTGGCCGAACACGGCTTCCGGCTGCCTTCCTGCATGGACAACCGCCCGCTGAAGTTTGAGGAATGGGATGCAATGCGGCCGCAGTCGGTCTTTGTCTCGGCCACCCCCGCCGCGTGGGAACTGGAACAGGCTGGCGGCGTTTTTGCCGAACAGGTGATCCGACCCACGGGTCTGTTGGACCCAATGGTCGAAATCCGCCCCGTCGACATGCAGGTGGACGACCTGCTGGACGAGATCCGTAAGGTATCTGCCGATGGCTTCCGTACGCTTTGTACCGTGCTGACCAAACGCATGGCCGAGGATCTGACCGAATACCTGCACGAGCAGGGTATCAAGGTGCGCTACATGCACAGCGACATCGACACGCTGGAGCGGATCGAAATCCTGCGCGACCTACGGCTTGGCGCCTTTGATGTTCTGGTGGGGATCAACCTCTTGCGGGAGGGCCTTGATATTCCCGAATGCGGGCTGGTGGCCATCCTGGATGCCGATAAGGAAGGCTTCCTGCGCTCTGAAACCTCGCTGATCCAGACCATCGGTCGCGCGGCGCGGAACGCCGATGGCCGTGTCATCATGTATGCCGACCGCATCACCGGCTCGATGGAGCGGGCCATCGGAGAAACCGACCGCCGCCGTGCCAAGCAGATCGCCTATAACGAGGAACACGGCATCACGCCGGAAACCGTCAAGAAGAACGTCGAGGACGTCATGGCGGGTCTCTACCAGGGCGATGTGGACATGAACCGCGTCACCGCCAATATCGACAAGCCGATGCATGGAGCCAATCTCGAAGCCCACCTCAACGGGCTGCGGGAGCAGATGCGCAAGGCCGCCGAGAACCTCGAGTTCGAGGAAGCCGCCCGCCTGCGGGACGAGGTCAAACGACTGGAGGCCGTGGATCTGGCGGTCTCGGACGATCCGCTGGCCCGCCAATCCGCCGTCGATGCGGCTGCTGAGGCTGCGGTGAAAACGCGTGGCAGGTCCACGGCGGGCAAGCCGGGACAACGCGGCGGCAATGTGAAACGAAAATGGAAGTAATCTGAGCCTGTTCAGATCCTGTGCAGGGGGCTGCAAGACGCCCCCTGTCCCGGTTTGCCTCCTTGCCTGATCATCATTCTGTGTTAGCCTGACATGGGTACACAGGAGTTTTGTTTATGAGTATTTTTCGCGTTGCCACCCTCGGTCTGTTTTTGATTTCTGCCGGAGCGCTTCACGCTGGCGGCGATGCAGGTTACGGAGGCAGCGGGTCCTCTGTCGGCCTGTCCGCCGCAACAAGCAATACGGTCGCTAAGACGCTTTCGCGGGGCTTCAGCCGTTGCGAGAATGTCGATTGGGTCTACCGCTACGATTGCTATCGGCTGGTTTACAAACGGTCTGGCGACAAACTGCGCGGCAACACGGCCTATTCCGAAGCGCAAAAGGCGCTGGACCTTGTCGAGAACACCCTTAGCGCTGCGATTGCCAAGAACCGCGATCCGGGTACGAAACCCAAACGTCGTGGGTTTGAGGTATACACTCCGGTCAAACCCTCTGCCCTGCCGAGGATGAAACAACAGACGCGGAAGGCGATCCAGCAAGCCGAAACCATCCTGCTGCGGGCGCCAGAGGAAAAACAGGTCTATTATTCCCGCATTGCCGATGCGCTGAATTCCAACAAGGCGCTGCTCCGCTCCGCTCTGTTGAAGGGCGTACAGCCGGGCAGCACAGCCGTGCGGCTGGCCGCCGTGGCTTTGCACCGTTTGGTCGGGCTGGCTGGATGATCAGACCTGTCGATCCGGTTAGGCATCGGATCAAAACAGATCGGGGGCACGATACACACGCCCCCGTTCTCACTTCTGAAAGTTCAGGAATTACCGTTCCAGATCACCTCAGCGTACCACATGCACGGCGCAACCGGCGTGCCGCACCACCTGCGCTGCGGTCGAGCCCAAGAGCAGATCCTGCATGCCCGGACGGTGGGAGGCGATAATGATCAGATCGGGGTTGTTCTGCTCGGCCCAATCGAGGATCGACCGCCCCGAATGCCCTTCAATGACCATACCTTTGGCATTGGGCAGGGTATCCGCCAGTGCCGACAGCTCGCTTTCCAGCGCGGCGCGGGCCTCGGCCATGTAATCGGCCGGCATATAGGTGATCGCGTAGGACGGGATCTGTTCCACCACATGCAGCAGGGTGATCTTTGCCTCAGGCGTCGCCAAGAGGCGTGCCAGTTTCAAAGGCGCGGATACATCGCGGTCAGGGTCAAAGGAAATCGGTACAAGAATATTGTGATACATTGGGTCCTCCAGTCATTCGGGCTTGGGGACAACATGCCCGGCGCGTGCCCCCAAGGCCTTGATCCATATCAGTCTATTTGCAGATCTCAGTCAAAGGTGGCGGCAACTTCGTACATCACCGGTTCGAAACTGCGGCACAGGGCGCTGATCTGGCGGTTGCGTTCACGCATTTCCTCCGAGCGCAGCATCGCCATGAAATCCTCGCGCCGTTTCCACTGGGAATAGTTTGCGATCCGGGTTTGCGCATCATTCACATGCAGCCCCGCCGCAATGAACCCTGGCTGCCGGGAAATGAAATTGTCATAGGCGTCTGTCAGCGCATCCAGCAGATCCTGACAGGTTCCCGGTGTCATTTCAAAAGTGGTGATGACCGTCTGAATATCGGCCGTTTTGGAAATTGTCGGCATCGTTTCCTCCCGTGATTGGCCCTGAACACCTCCACCCTACGACGATTTTGCCGCAAACAAGACTGTTTTCCGCGTGCAACTTGAGCTTGTGGCAAAAACATCCAAAGGTAGATTTCAAGTCAGCAAAGCAACCCAAGGGAGTTTCAATTGCGGATCTGGATCCTCTCCGGCCTGTTCAGCCTGCTTCTGGCGCCGCCCGCGCTGGCTGGGGCCTGGCTGCGTCAGACAGGCCAGGGTTTTGTTGCCGCCAGCGCCACCCTGCGGCAGACCGAGGATGGCACTCTGCGCCATGAGCTGGGGTATTTCGGGGAATACGGCTGGTCGCCGCGGCTGACCCTTGGGGTGGATCTGAACCAGAACGACCGGCAAACGGGCCACGCCCTGCTGTTTGCCCGGATCCCGCTGACCACCGGGGAAACCCGGCCCCGGCTGGCGCTGACAGTCGCGGGTGGCGGCAGTCACCAGCGTGGCTATTGGAGTCCCATGTCCCGCGCCACCCTGTCCTTCGGGCATGATTTCACGACCGCCCGCGCCAGCGGCTGGATCTCGCTGGATGCCAGTTACGAATACCGGGCCAGCCTCCCCGATCCGATCTGGAAACTTGATGCCACCTTTGGCCTCAACACCCGATCGGCCCTGTCGCCAATGCTGCAGATCGAAACCTCCCGCAGCGTCGGGGCGCCATTGACCTATGCCATCACCCCAAGTCTGCGCTACCGGACGGCACCCGGTCAGGAACTGGTTGTGGGGCTGGAGCACAAACAGGCCAACAGTCAGAGCCTTGGCCTTAAAATATCCCTGTGGCATAGGTTCTGAAACAGGCTCAGGACAACAATCCGATGACAGATCCAATCCGCCCCACCGATGACGAGGCGCGTAGCCTTGCCCAGTCACTGATGGAGAAGGCACGTTTCGCCGCCCTGGGTGTCATTACCGAGGATGGCACACCGCTGGTCACGCGTGTGGCCTTTGGCCTGTCGCCAGAAGGGCATCCGATCAGCCTGATCTCGACCCTCTCCTCCCATACGCGTGCTTTGCAGAACAACGCGGCCTGTTCCTTTCTCGTCGGGGAGCCGGGTGACAAGGGTGATCCCCTGACGCATCCCCGGCTCAGCCTGCAGGGCCATGCGCAGTTCATCCCCAATACCGGCGAAGAACACGCCCGCCTGGCCGCGCATTACCTGCAGGACCACCCCAAGGCGAAGCTCTACATCGGGTTTGGCGATTTTGCCTTTGTCCGGCTGGACGTGACAGCAGGACATCTGAACGGCGGCTTTGGCAAGGCCTTTGTTCTGACCCCAGAAGATCTGACGCCCCCCGCCTGAGTGGCGCGCTAGCGGTCCACCCGCACGATCACCTGCACCTCTCCTTTGACCGCGTCCTGCCAGTTCAGCTTGACCCGGTCCTTACCGCTACCCTGCTCGACCTCGGCATAGGGCATGGCATATCGTTTGCTGCCACCAGACGTGCTGATCGGCCCCAGAGCGGTAATCGCATCCACCTTGCGCGCGTGGCCTTCAAACGGCAGCTGCCCATCCGTGTCGATGGTCCAGGTCGTGGCGGCGCTGCCTTGGGTGTATTCCAGCCGCAGAGGACTGGCGGCGGGAGAGGTGATCCCGTGAAAGGTATTGCCTTCGAAAAAGACCATCTTGCTGCGGCTGAAATCCAGCCCGGAGAAACTGGTATCCACCCGTTCAGCCCGGTCTATGAAACCATTGATCGACCGGAACTTGTTGCCCGAGACCGTGACACCGTTCAGGAAATGCCCGGTGCCATAGGGTTTGACCACGATATAGCTGAACCAGGGCGCGACCTCACCAGACAGAAACACATTGTCAGTGATCGACAGGGCGCTGAAGGAAAAGCCTGAACTGAAATCCGGCGTCGGGTCCTGTTCGTTCGTCCATTCGACAAAACAATTGTCGATGTAATTGTCGGACACGGTCGTCGAACAATAGGTATTCGTCAGCACCAGCCCGGCGGTGCGCACGCCATTGGCGATACTGTCACCCTGAAAGAAATGGTTGCCGGTGACCGTATTATTCGCCCCGGCCAACAGCGCAAAATGGCGGAATTTGCTGGCACGGTTGTTGCGCAGCTTGGCATCATTGGCGTTGACGTTGATGGCCACGCTGCTCCGGTCCGGCACATCAAGCGGCTCTTCGGCGGACAGGAACTGGCAATTGTCGACCAGTATGCCCTGACAGCCCGACCCGATCGAGGTGATCCCGCGATCCTTGGGCCTGGAGATGAAGCAATGATCGAGACTGAAGACGGTGCCCGCCGACGGCAGGCGCAGGGCGCTGCAATGGGAATTGCACTGCACCTCGACCTCGGTCATGCCAAATTTGCTGAGTTGGCTGAAGCCGGAGAAATCCAGCAGATACTTGAAGTCCTTGAAGGTGAAATTCTGCGTGCCCACCGCGTCATAAAGCGGCGCGTTCAGCGTCAGCTCACCCGCGCCGGTGTTCTTGGCCCGCACGTAGATTTCCCGCCCCACCCCGCTGCCTTCGACCAATGCGCCAATGGCGATATTGGCGATATTGGCCACGTTGCGCAGCTTGCGCGGATCGCCGCTGTCGTAGGTCGCCTGAGAGCTCACGGTTTCGGTATCCCAGGCCGCGCCGCCCACGGCGGAAAACTGACCGTTGCGGATCACCCGGCGGGTGGCATAAGAGCTGCGGTTCGGCACCGCCGCCTGCATGTCGATCGGTTTTGTCACGGTGATCACGCGCCCCCGCAGATCCAGCGATTCATGATCCACGTTGTTGAGCAGCGCCTGAAATGCCTTCTTGAAGGCAAGCTCTTCGTCACCAAAGGCAGCGGCATAGGCGGGAAAATCGAAATTGCGCCGCATGAGCAACATTTTGTCTGTCGGCATGGAGAGCGTGCCTTCGAACACCATCTCATTGTACATCGACACCGTTTCGGCCAGATAGAATTCCCCTTCCGGCACCAGAACCCGGCGCCCGTCGGCGGCAGCATCGGCGGCTTCAAAGGCGGCTGTGTTGTCCTGAACCCCGTCCCCGATGGCGCCGAAATCCGTCACATCCACAAGGCTGATCATATCACGCAGAAAGGCGCTTGTGATATCGGTGATCTCGATATCGTCGATCCGCACAACGCCGCCATTGGGGCCAATCAGGTCCAGTCCGAAATGCCCGTGGTCGGCCGCAAGGCCCCAGGGCATATCCACCCCACTGCGACTGCCAGTCCCGACGATGGCCGTGATCTCCACCACCTGCCCATACGAGGTCAGCGTCGTGCTGGTGCCGGTTTCGACCACCCCGGACAGGTGGCTGTTATTGGCCTGCCCGGCCCAGCCCGCGACCCGCACCGTCGGAAGCGCGCCGCTGATCGCCTTGATACGGGCGCGGACCTGCAGGTAACACCCCGGCAAGATCGGCGTCTTTCCCATGAAACGCAGCTTTTGCGTGCTGTCGAGCTTTTGTAGCTCAAGGCAGCCGCCAAAATCCGCATCCGCCGCCACATAGGCCGCGTTCACCACCCCGTCATAAGTATCCGAGCCCGGCGTGCCATCGCCGCTGGACCACTGATCCAGCCCTTCCTCGAAGGGTGAAGGCGCCAGTTGCAGCCCATCGGTGATCACCTTGTTCATGGGAAACCCTTTCCTATGCCACGACGCGCCAGCAGCGCAGATCGGAAAGGGTTTAGAATGTCCGGCTTAATCCGGCGTCAGACAGGCGCGCGCTGCTCCTGCACCGGGCCTCATGCCTTCAGGCATTGCCTTGTGGCACTTTCAGGATTTGCACGGCGTTGATTTTCCAATCGCTGCCTTCCCCGACAACCTGATAATCCAGCAGGTGCAGCCGCCCGTCCTGATCTGTGATCAGCACCCGTTGCCAGAGGTTACCGGCGACCTCTCGCAGCTCCAGATAGCGGACCTGGTTTGGGCGCAGAACCATGGGATAGCCGCGCTCGACCATCTGACCAAAGCGTTCGGGCGTGCCAAACAGGCTGCGGATGCGGGGGGAGGCAAAACCGAAAGCCCGCGTGACGTCATCATCGCGAAACGCCTCAATCTGGGCCCCGATCACGCGAGTGATCCGGTCCCTGTCCTCTGCCCCCGCAGGCAGCGCCAGAAGCACCAGCGAAAACACAAAACTTGCAAACCTGAACATTGGCGACCTCCAACGATACCTAGATGTTTTAGCTAGGCCAGGAATGCGGGAGGTCAAAAATTAGATGACAAGGGCGTAGCTTGCGGGCCGTCAAAAAAAGGGCGCCGCATTGGGCGCCCTTCTCATCCTTGTCTTGCGGTGGTCTCAGACCAGCTCGCCAGCCAGTGCCTTGTCGATCAGGGCCACGGTCTCTTCCACGCCGTAAAGGGCGACGAAGCCACCAAAGCGCGGACCCTGGCTGGCGCCCAGCAGAACCTCATAAAGCGCCTTAAACCAGTCGCGCATGTTCTCCTTGCCGAAATGCTCGCGCCCCACCTCAAAGACGATGCCTTGCAGCGCTTCGCCCGTGGTCTCGCCATCCCAGGATGCCAGTTTGCCGCGGAATTCCTCCAACGCGGCACGCTCGGCGTCGCTCGGCGCGCGGAACACTTTCTGCGGCTCGACGAAATCTTCGTAGTATTTGACGGCAAAGCCCGCCGCCGCGTCCAGATCGGGGTGGGTCTGCGGCGTTGCATCGGGCGCATAGCGGCGGATAAAGCCCCAGAGCGTTTCCTTGTCATGCGCCGACGCCACAGAGGCCAAGTTCAGCAGCATCGAGAAAGGCACCACCATCTTGGACTCCGGCACATCCCCGCCGTGGATGTGCCAGACCGGGTTGTTGAGCTGCCCCTTGAGATCCTGACCGTGGTAGGCTCGCAACTGCTGATGGTATTCATCCATCGCCTTGGGGATCACATCGAAATGCATCCGCTTGGCCGTTTTCGGCTTTTGATACATGAAATAGGTAAGGCTCTCGGACGAGGCATAGGTCAGCCATTCGTCGATCGACACGCCATTGCCCGAGGTCTTGGAGATCTTCTGGCCGTTCTCATCGAGGAACAGCTCATAAGTAAAATGCTCAGGCGCGCGCCAGCCCAGGATCCGGCAGATCTTGTCATAGATCGGCGTGTTGGTGCTGTGGTCCTTGCCGTACATTTCGAAATCAACTTCCAGCGCTGCCCAGCGCGCGCCGAAATCCGGTTTCCACTGCAGTTTCACGTTGCCGCCGGTGACCGGCAGGGTCCATTCCTTGCCGTCCTCATCGTCAAAGGTAATGCTGTGGTTTTCCACATCCACCTTTTTCATCGGTACGTATAGAACGCGGCCAGTTTCCGGGTGGATCGGCAGGAAGATCGAATAGGTCTGGCGCCGTTCCTCGCGCAGGGATTTCAGCATGACCTCCATGATCTCGTCATAGCGTTCGCAGGCGCGCTTCAGGATCTCGTCAAACTGGCCCGAGCCATAGAATTCGGTCGCCGAGTAGAATTCATACTCGAACCCGAAGGTATCCAGGAACCGGCGCAGCATGGCGTTGTTGTGGTGGCCAAAGCTGTCGTGGGTGCCAAAGGGATCGGGCACCGAGGTCAGCGGCTTTTGCAAGTGGTCGTGCAGGCTCTCGGCATTCGGGACATTGCCCGGCACCTTACGCATGCCGTCCAGATCGTCGGAAAAGCAGATCAGTTTGGTCGGGATATCGGAGATCACCTCGAAGGCGCGCTTGATCATCGTGGTGCGCGCAACCTCGCCAAAGGTGCCGATATGAGGCAGACCCGAGGGACCATAGCCGGTTTCAAACAGCACATAGCCCTTTTCCGGCGCGCCCTTGGCATAACGTTTGAGAATGCGGCGTGCTTCTTCAAACGGCCAGGCTTTGCTCGTCAGAGCGGTTTCGCGCAGTTCAGACATGTTGTTCTCCATCGGGGCCGCCAATCGGCCTATATCCGCTTTACCGGTATGCGTCTTGCATCCGGCCTCCTCCTCTATTGTGCCGGTGCGGCATAAGTCAATAAACACTGGCGCCAAACCCCGTCGCCCCGCGCAACAAAACCTGCAGGATCCGCCTGTCGGCGGCAAAACACCGCCCCGGGGGCCGACCTGCGGACCGGCATGGTTGCACCCGCAGAAAACCCCGCCTATCGTCCGTGATGTACAGTGGTTTTACAAAAGGTTGCCCCCATGAGCGAGCAAGCCCCCCATCCGATGACGCCGCAGGATTGCCTCGTGGCGCTGATGGTGGCGATTTCGGCCTCGGACGAGAACATCCGCACCGCCGAGCTGGTCAAGATCCAATCCGCAGTCAACATGTTGCCGGTCTTTGCCGACTATGACATCGACCGGATCAACACGATCTCGCAGACCGTTTTCGACCTATTCGAGCAGGAGGACGGGCTGGACGCCCTGTTTGGCCTGATCCGGGACAACCTGCCAGAACGCCTGTTCGAAACCGCCTATGCGCTGGCCTGTGACGTGGCTGCTGCCGATGGCACGCTGGCGGAATCCGAGCTGCGCCTTTTGGAAGAAATGCGGTATGAGCTGAACATCGACCGCCTGCACGCCGCAGCCATCGAACGCGGCGCCCGCGCGCGGCACATGGTTTAGGCACGGCCCCACTTAGGACCCACACACAAGAACCTGCCCGCAGCAGCTTTATGCTCGGGCCGTTCGTAAGCAAATTCTGACGGCTTCTGACGGGCGCAAGGCGTGATACTCCTCGCCCTGCGCCCTTTGACCATCACAGCATGGTATAATCTGTCAGGCCGAAATCTTCGATGTCGCCATAGGTTCCAAGCAGCAGGCTGTTGCGCCCCCATTCCAACAGGAACCCGCGATCGAAATATTCCCCGGCCCAGGGGCCTGAGCTGAACTCATCCTCCATATTGATGAAGGTGACCGTGATCTCTTTGCCGGTGCGGATAATCAAGTCGGCACCGTTGTTGTCAGTATCGTGGATCCAGTCATGACCGGATCTCTTACCAAAGACAAAGGTATCGCGCCCGACAGTGTCATACATCTTGTCGTTTCCGCGGCCACCGTTGACACGGTCGTTCCCAGCGCCAGCTTCGATGTAGTCATCGCCACCACCGCCAAAGATCTTGTCGCGTCGCCCGTCCCAGTAGCCAACGTCGCCATAGATTTCATCATCCCCTCGGCCGCCTTTCAGGGTGTCTTTCCCCAACCCGCCGCGGATGAAGTCGTTGCCGTTCCCCCCGCTCACGAAATCACGCCCTTCACCGCTAAGGATGGTGTCGTCCCCGGCGCGGCCAAAGATTTTGTCCCGGCCATCCATGTTGAACTGGGTGCCGTAGCCAAAGAACATCTGATCCGGGTCAATGACATCCACCGAGGGAACGCCATTGTAAACCCAGCCATTTCCATAAAGCAGTTCCTCTACGGTGCCATCAAAACCACCGTTGTCCTCGAACTCCATCGCTTCGGTCAGATCGGTAACATCGATCCGTAGGCCCCGCATGTTGAAGATCTTGGCGGTCCCACCATCATCGGTCAGTTGCTCCACCTTGATGTGGCGAATCTCCCCGCCGGTAACCTCATCGCCCTGATAGGTGAAACCGACGCCCTTGATCGTCATCCGCAGGTCGAGCGGAAAGCCCGCAAACCCCAACTGCCCCTCAACGACCAGGGCGCGGTCAGTTGATGTCTTGATAGGGAAATCATCATTCCCGACGATTCCGTTGAAAAGATTGAAGATGTTATGCGGTTGGGCAAACCCCATCTCGTCTGCGTTCTGTCCCCAAGAAACCTTCGCACGCATTATTTCCACCCCTTAATACTGTCACCAGATTGAACTCTACATCTAGCTACCGCTAACAGATCGATGGATTTGTTCCAAGTATTGCGCCTCGCCTCCATATGGCTCAAATAGAAAATCAGCGACTCAAACCGGATAACGCGTTCAGACGGCTGAAAACTTAGGCGATCACCTTTGCCGACTGTTGCACGGCAGGCATACACAAAAGCAGCATAGCGAACTAACATCCGTAAAAAATTCGCAAAAGTTAATGGAGCCGCCCGCGGCTACTGCAACCATAAGGATTTCAAAACACTTCGGAAGATCCTGAAAAGATTGTTTATCCTTCCGTTGCACCGAAAATATTGAAAAACACGCCCACACCTCAAATCGTTTATTGATTGCAACAATTCAACGTTTTGCACGTATCGACAGACCCTTTTTCCTGCCGATTACTAAGGCAAGAGTTATTATATGAGGACGATTTGATGTTGAAAATTATCAAGCCCCGAACTCGGCGGGAAAGAAAGTTCGAAGAACAGCAGGCGGTTCTGGACGTCATCGACAGGACACAGGCCGTTATCGAGTTTGCGACAGACGGCACAATCCTAAAAGCAAACAAGAATTTCCTCGAAACCCTGGGCTATGAACTCAGCGAGATCGAAGGGCATCATCATTCGATGTTCGTCAAGCCCGAAGACGCGCAATCGGCGGATTATGCGACCTTCTGGTCGGGATTGGCATCGGGGGAATATTATTCGGACCGCTTCGAACGAGTTTCGAAATCCGGCGAACCTGTCTGGATACAGGCAACCTATGCGCCCGTATTCGACTCTGAAGGCAAGGTGCGCAAAGTCATCAAGATTGCCACCGACGTGTCCGATGCCAGCGCCCGCCAGGAAGCCATGGATGGCATCCTTACCGGGCTTGAGGCCATCAGCCAGGGCGATCTGCGGCACCGGGTCGAGGTATCAGACATCAAAGAGCTGAGCACCCTCGGCACCACCTTCAATGCAGCCATCGAAAAGCTGGAGCAAGTGGTGCTATCGGTCAAACAGGTTGCATCGACAGTCTCCGCAGCCGCCGACGGGATCGAAGGCTCTTCAGGGGAACTGTCGTCACGCACGGAATCGCAGGCGGCGACATTGGAAGAAACCGCCGCCGCAGTGGAAGAGCTGTCATCAGCGGTGAATTCCTCGGCCAATCTGGCGCAGGATGTCAAAGGCATCGCAGATACGGCGCAGCGGACTGCTAAGGACAGCAATAAAGTCATGGACCGGGCCGTCGACGCGATGGAGGCGATCAAGCAATCCTCCGAGGAAATCGGAAGCATCGTCTCCCTCATTGACGACATTTCGTTTCAGACCAACCTTCTGGCTTTGAATGCCGCCGTCGAGGCCGCCCGTGCCGGAGAGGCAGGCAGGGGGTTTTCGGTGGTTGCGGCCGAGGTTCGAACCCTGGCCCAGCGCTCGGGCAGCGCTGCAGGGGAAATCAAAAAGCTGATCGAACGCAGCTCTTCGCAGGTGCATTCGGGTGTGGATGTCGTGGCACAGGTCGGCCAGGAACTTCAGACCATCATTGGCGGCGCATCGGACATCTCCGAACGCATCGGTCATATCGCCAGTGGCGCCAAGGAACAGGCAGCCGCCTTGCAAGAGATCAACGTTGGCATCGGTCAGCTTGATCAGGTCACGCAGCGCAATGCCGCAATGGTGGAAGAAACCAGCGCGGTCAGTCTGGACCTGTCGCACAATGCCCGGCTGCTGCAGCAGCGTGTCGCTACTTTCAAGGTCGGCGGTGACGCGGGGCAAGGCACCGTCCGGGCTGTCCAAGCCACCCCGGAAACGCCCCTACAAACACACCGTCCGGCGGCCTGAGACGGGGGTTTCAAAACCCTCCCCCAGCACTGGCTTTCTTCGACCCCCAACGAACAAACCGCGCCGCAGCAATGCGGCACGGTTTGGTATTCTAGCCTTCAGACTGGTTTAGCCCTTGGCGTAGCCGATGCTTTGCAGGGCGTCCTTTATCTCATCCAGGATGGCCGGATCGTCGATGGTTGCGGGCATCTTGTAGGGCGTGCCGTCTGCGATATTGACCATGGTGCCGCGCAGGATCTTGCCAGACCGCGTCTTGGGCAGGCGGTCCACCACTACGGCCAATTTGAATGCCGCAACCGGGCCAATCTTTTCGCGTACCAGCTTCACGACCTCAGAGACGATCTCCTCACCCGGGCGGTTGGTGCCCGCGTTCAGGCAAAGAAAGCCAACCGGCATCTGCCCCTTCAACTGATCACTAACGCCGATCACCGCGCATTCGGCAACATCGGGGTGCGAGGCCAGAACCTCCTCCATGCCGCCGGTGGACAGGCGATGGCCGGCAACGTTGATCACATCGTCAGTGCGCGCCATGATATAAAGGTAACCATCCTCATCCTTCATGCCTGCATCGCCGGTTTCATAGTAGCCTGGGAAGGTGGTTAGATAGCTTTTCTTGAAACGTTCCTCGGCATTCCAGAGGTTCGGCAGGGTGCCCGGCGGCAAGGGCAGCTTCACCGCGATGGCGCCAAGTTCACCTGCAGGCATCGGATTACCGCCCTCATCCAGGATATCCACCTCATAGCCCGGCATCGGCACGGCGGGCGAGCCAAGCTTGGTCGGCAGCTCCTCGATCCCCAGCGGGTTCGCTGCGATGGACCAGCCGGTTTCAGTTTGCCACCAGTGGTCGACCACCGGCACCTTCAGCTGGTCCTGCGCCCAGGTGATGGTGTCAGGGTCAGCACGTTCGCCCGCGAGATACACCTGTTTCAAGCAGGACAGATCGTATTTACCAACGAATTCGCCCTTGGGGTCTTCGCGCTTCACGGCGCGGAACGCCGTAGGCGCGGTAAAGAAGCTCTTGACGTTATGCTCGGAAATCACCCGCCAGAAAGTACCCGCATCGGGGGTGCCCACAGGTTTACCTTCGAACACGATTGTGGTGTTGCCATGGATCAGTGGCCCATAGCAGATGTAGCTGTGCCCGACGACCCAGCCCACGTCAGACGCCGCCCAGAACACATCGCCCGGATCAACGTTGTAGATGTTCTTCATCGACCAGTTCAGCGCCACCAGCTGCCCGCCAGTATGGCGGATCACGCCCTTGGGCTGCCCCGTGGTCCCGGAGGTATAGAGGATATAGGCTGGGTGATTGCCCTCGACCGGCACGCAATCGACCGGCTCGACCCCATACTGGAAGCCGTGCCAGTTGACATCACGCCCTTCGACCAGCTCGGCAACCTCTTGTTCACGCTGGAAGATCACGCAGAAGTCGGGCTTGTGCGTGGCCAGATCAATGGCTCCATCCAAGAGCGGCTTGTAGTGGACCACCCGGCCCGGCTCCAACCCGCAGGAGGCAGCGATGATCGCCTTGGGAGTGGCATCGTCGATACGCACCGCCAGTTCGTTTGCCGCAAAACCGCCAAAGACCACCGAATGCACCGCGCCGATACGGGCGCAGGCCAGCATCGCCTCAAGCGCCTCGGGGATCATCGGCATGTAGATGATGACCCGGTCACCCTTTTCAACACCCTTAGCCCGCAGTGCGCCGGCCAGCGTGGCGACGCGGTTGCGCAGCTCGACGAATGAAATCTCGCGCTTGGTATGGGTGATCGGGCTGTCATAGATGATCGCCGTCTGCTCACCCCGTCCGTTTTCCACGTGGCGGTCAACGGCGTTGTAGCAGGTGTTGACCATGCCGTCGGCGAACCATTCATACAGCCCGCCGCCAAGATCGCTCAGCGCCCGGCTCGGAGCCTGGTCCCAATCGATCGCTTTCGCGGCCTCCATCCAGAACCCCTCAGGATCCGATTTCCAGCTGGCATATACGTCTTGATACGACATGGCGTCCTCCTCGCTCCTCGATGCAAAAGAGTTATGCCCAAGCGATGCGCCCGGGCAAGCCGCCGAAGGAACGTGGCGTCACAGTGTAGCAGAAATTTGCAATTTCGGCCTGTTACGCCCTGCAAATATATGCAAACGCGGCGGAGCCTTACGTATTACGGCGCGATTTCTGAAAATCTGCAAAGTTGCAAAGCCGATTTGGCTAAGGCCTGCCGCTACGCCTTCGAATCAATGCGCAGCACTCCACGCGTCAGGACGCCCATCTTGCGTTCCGCGCGACATCCGCACAGCCCTGCCCGTTCCCGCAGCAAGTCGCAAAATGATCCCTGGTTTTGCCGCATATCCCCTTGCAACCCGACGCGCGGCGTCTAACCTGCCGGCAGGAGAATTACATATGACACAAAGCGATATCTGGCGTCTCAGCGCCACCGAATTGACCACCCAGACCCGTGCCGGGGACATTTCCGCCGAGGCTGCGGTTCAGTCCTCGATCGACCGCATGCAGGAAGCAAATCCCGCGCTCAATGCGGTGGTCGAAGACCTGAGCGCCGAGGCACTGGAACGCGCCCGGACCCTCGACAAGGCACGCGCTGCAGGCGCTGCGCCCGGCCCGCTGCACGGGGTGCCAGTCACCATCAAGATCAACGTCGACCAGGCGGGTCATGCAACCTCGAACGGGGTCACCGCGCTAAAGGATCTCATCGCCCCGGCGGATGCCCCGGTGGTCGAGAACCTGCACAAGGCCGGTGCCGTCGTGATTGGGCGCACCAATACGCCGGAGTTTTCATTCCGTGCCGATACTGACAACCCGCTGCACGGACGCACCTACAATCCCTGGGGGCGGCATATTTCGCCGGGTGGCTCTTCTGGCGGCGCAGGTTCAGCCGTAATGGCCGGGATCGGCGCGCTGGGGCATGGCAATGATATCGGCGGCTCTCTGCGCTTTCCGGCTGCGGCCAACGGCGCGGTCACGGTGAAACCGGGCCTGGGCCGTGTGCCTGCCTGGAACCCCAGCCAGAAGGCAGAGCGCGGCATGCTGGCGCAATCCATGTCGGTGCAGGGTCTGATCACCCGCTCGGCCGAGGATCTGCATCTGGCAATGCCGACGATGATCGCCCCCGATGCGCGCGATCCCTTCCACGTCCCCCTGCCCTGGCGCGGGGAGGAACCCGAAGGACCGATCAAGGTCGCCTTTACCCGCAACACCCATGGCTATGATCCGCACCCCGAGGTCGAGGCCGCGCTGCTGACCGCCCGCGATGCGCTGAGCGATGCCGGTTACGTGGTGGAAGAGGTCGAGCCGCCCAATGTGTTCGAGGCAGGCCGCAACGGCTATCGCGCCCTGATGGGCGAGGTCTACGCGATGATGAAAAAGGACGTGGATGCCGCCGGATCGCAAACCGTACGCGACATCTTCGAGGTCTACTTCCAGGAGTTCCCGCCTTTCATGGGCGATGAGCTGCTGCAGATGATGGCAAAACGCAGCCATTATGCGCGGGAGTGGTCCCTTTTCCAGCAGGACTACCCGCTGGTGCTGACCCCCTTCCTGCCGCAGCCCTTCTTCAAACCGGATCGCGACACCGAAGGCGCTGAAGGAGTGCACGAGGTGCTGGGCTGCGCGGTCTATTCCTATGCGATGAACTTCATGGGGCTGCCCGCGGGCTGCGTTCCCTCCCGGCTGGCGCAGCTGGAGCAAGGCCCGCAGCCGATCAACGTCCAGATCGTATCGCCGCGCTGGCGCGAAGACATGGCGGTCGATGCCTGCGCCGCGATCGAGGCTCGCGTTGGCCGTATGCATCTGCCGCTGTGGGAGATGATGGATCAGGGCTGACACAGCCTGCCCCAACCTTGAACACCTTTATAAAGGGGCGCTGCAAACCGCAGCGCCCCTTTTCACATCTCAGTCTTCTGGATCAGGTGAACTGCTCCGAGATCAGCCGCTCTTCCAGTCCGTGGCCGGGATCAAACAGGATTTTGTGCCGGATGCTTGTATCCGTCCGGATCTCCACCCAGTCGATATTCTCGAATGAGATTGAATCCGCTTCGGCCATCACCGGGCGTTTGTCGGCCTCCAGCACGTCAAAACGCACATTGGCGGTACTGGGCAGCAGCGCTCCGCGCCAACGCCGCGGGCGAAAGGCTGCCACCGCCGTCAGGGCCAGCACATCGGCGCCGATGGGCAGAATGGGGCCGTGGGCAGAGTAGTTATAGGCGGTGGAGCCGGCCGGCGTGGACACCAGCGCCCCGTCGCAAACCAGCTCGGCCAGCCGCTGTCGCCCATCCACCGAAATCTTCAGCCGCGCCGCCTGTGGCCCGGCGCGGAGCAGCGACACCTCGTTGATCGCAAGCGCGTGGTGAATCTTTCCATCCCGGTCCATTGCCGTCATCGATAGAGGGTTGATGATTTCCTGTTCCGCTTCCCGCAGCCGCTCGATCAGCGCCTCTTCGTGATATTCATTCATCAGGAAGCCGACGGTGCCCCGGTTCATGCCATAGACCGGCGCGGGCAGATCGACGGTTTCGTGCATGGTGCGCAGCATGAAGCCGTCTCCGCCCAGTGCCACGATCACTTCCGCCTCCTGCGGCGGGACATTTCCATAGCGGTCGACCAAAGCCTTGAGCGCGGTTTGCGCCACCTTGGCGGAGCTGGCCAGAAAGGCGATTCTCATGAAGCTATTCTCATTGGGGCCACCCTGAGGTCACGACTGGGGGCGCAGGGCGCGGAAATCTGTTTCCGGTGGTGCGCATTCGGTTCCGAAACAAGCACAGCTGCCCCACAAAGACCAGAGTGGCCGTTCTGCCGCAGGTAATAGTCGCTTTACGGGCTTTTAGATCGGCCGTGTTTCCGATAGGAAATCGCGCAATCCCACCTCCAACCCGACGGAGCCAGCATGACCGAGACCACCCGTGACCCCGGTTTTTTCACCCAGTCCCTCGCCGATCGCGATCCCGAACTGTATTCTTCGATCACTGACGAGCTGGGCCGCCAGCGCGACGAGATCGAGCTGATCGCATCGGAGAACATCGTTTCTGCCGCAGTGATGGAAGCACAGGGATCCGTGCTGACCAACAAATACGCCGAAGGCTACCCGGGGCGCCGCTACTACGGTGGCTGCCAGTATGTCGACGTGGCGGAAAACCTGGCGATCGAACGCGCCAAGGAACTGTTCGGCTGCGGCTTTGCCAATGTTCAGCCGAACTCGGGCAGCCAAGCCAACCAGGGCGTCTTCCAGGCGCTGATCAAACCCGGCGACACCATCCTTGGTATGGATCTCGCCTCGGGCGGTCACCTGACCCACGGCGCCGCGCCCAACCAGTCGGGCAAATGGTTCAACGCCGTGCACTATGGCGTGCGCCGCGACGACAACCTGATCGACTACGATCAGGTCGAAGCCATGGCGCTGGAGCACCAGCCCAAGCTGATCATCGCCGGCGGCTCCGCGATCCCGCGGGTCATCGACTTTGCCCGCTTCCGCGCAATCGCAGATAAGGTTGGTGCCTATCTGCACGTGGATATGGCCCACTTCGCCGGTCTCGTGGCCGCAGGTGAGCATCCCTCGCCCTTCCCGCACGCGCATGTGGTGACCACGACCACCCACAAGACCCTGCGCGGTCCGCGCGGCGGCATGATCTTGACCAACGATGCCGACATCGCCAAGAAGGTGAACTCCGCCATCTTCCCCGGTATCCAGGGCGGCCCGCTGATGCATGTGATCGCAGCCAAGGCTGTTGCGTTCGGAGAGGCCCTGCGTCCCGAGTTCAAAAGCTACCAGAAGCAAGTGCGCGCCAATGCCGTAGCCCTTGCTGATCAGCTGATCAAGGGCGGCCTGGACATCGTCACCGGCGGCACCGACACCCACGTCATGCTGGTCGACCTGCGCCCCAAAGGCGTGACCGGCAATATCGTGGACAAGGCCCTTGGCCGTGCGCATATCACCACCAACAAGAACGGCATCCCGTTTGACCCGGAAAAGCCGACCGTGACCTCGGGCATCCGCCTTGGCACCCCGGCGGGCACCACCCGCGGCTTTGGCGAGGAAGAGTTCCGTCACATCGCTGACCTGATCGTCGAGGTGATCGATGGTCTGGCCGCCAACGGTGAAGACGGCAACGAGGCCGTGGAAGAGGCCGTACGCGGCAAGGTCGCAGCCCTCTGCGCCCGCTTCCCGCTCTACCCGAACCTCTGATCCCAGAACGGTTCTTTATGCTTCCAGTGCCCGGCGCGATGACATCGCGCCGGGCATTTTTCTTGCCGAATGTCAGTTTATCGGGCAATGGATATTCCCAAGGAGGAGTACGGCGCCTGACAGGACCGTCTCCGCCCTGCGCAGTTTGGTAACCATTTATTTTGTTTGAGATCTTGTAACATGGCGAATTTTCCCGCCGGTCCCAACCGCACCCGCCGCCTTGAACGCCGACTTGGCGATGCCATGCGGGCCCGCCTGCCCTTTGCCGTGGCGGAATTTGTTATGTTCGGTCTCAAGCAAGCCTGGGCTGCCATATTCGGAGCCTTGCTCCTGTTCGGCATTCTCTTCAGCAATCACATCTGGCAGCCGGACTGGGTGCTCGCGCGCTATGACGCGCTGCTGATGTACGCGCTGGCCTTGCAGGCGTTGCTTTTGTGGACCGGGATGGAAAGCTGGCGCGAAGTTCGTGTGATCCTGCTGTTTCACCTGACCGGCACCGCAATGGAGATCTTCAAGGTCCATATGGGCAGTTGGAGCTATCCGGGCGACGGTCTGTTCAAGATATATCAGGTACCGGTTTTCTCCGGCTTCATGTATGCCTCGGTGGGCTCCTATATGGCGCGGGTTATCCGGCTGTTCGATATGCGCTTTGCCCCCTATCCGCCCTACTGGATGCCCCTTCTGCTTGCGGCGGCGATCTATGGCAATTTCTTCGCCCATCACTTCCTGCCGGACATGCGCGTCGCGCTTTTTGCGGCAACGGTGATCATTTTCCTGCGTACCCGTATCTGGTTCACCATCGGCCATAACCGCTATTGGATGCCCCTCCCGCTTGCGGCCTTTCTGTCCAGCTTCTTCCTGTGGCTGGCTGAAAACATCGGCACCGGCACGCGCACCTGGCTTTATCATGGGCAGGCTCCGACAGATTGGGTGAGCCTTGCCAAGATGGGGTCTTGGTATCTGCTGCTCTACGTAAGCTTTGCCACGGTTACCCTGGTTTTCCGCGAAGCGCTGAGCAACAAGCCGCTGCACGCCTCGCGTCCCCGTGTCAAAGACCCCACCGGCGCAGCAAAGGCGCCCTAGCTGCGCTAGACGAACCCACGCCAGCGCAACACGAGGATCAGCAGCGCCACGACGGCCAGCAGGGAAAACGCCATGCTGCCCAGCATCTGCAACAGCCGGTCCTTGCGCCGCTCCGCCAGATTGATGCTGCGCAGATGAGCCGTAACCTCGCGGCTGGCTCCATGCAGCGCCGCCTGATCCAGCGTCAGGCTCAGCTTCGGATGCTCCAGCAGCGGCAGGGCTTCGGCCAGTCTCATCCCCTGTCGGTAGATCCGCCGCGGCAACTGGCGGCGCGCCTTGCGTAGGGCCAAAGGCAGATCACCCGAGGCCTGCGTACGCTCGGCCAGCAGGCTGCGGATTTCTTCGATTTCCTCAAGGACGGTCTGTGACATCGTTCTGGGCTCCGGTCTGGCGGCGTCCTGCCTGCCAAGGCGCAACCTACCGCGTTCACATAGCTGGCTCAATGGGGCTGGCGCCGCTGCGCCATCGCGTTTATCACCTGCCCCCATGCTGAACACGATCCTGCACGGTACCCCGACTGACCGCCCGCCACTTCTGATCGCCCACGGGCTTTATGGCTCGGCCCGTAACTGGGGCGTCATTGCCAAACGCCTGTCCGATGAGCGCCAGGTGATCGCAGTGGATATGCGCAACCATGGCAACAGCCCCTGGAGCGACAGCCACAGCTATCCCGATATGGCCGAGGATCTGGCCGAGGTGATCGCGGCCCACGGCGGACAGATGGATGTGATCGGCCACTCGATGGGCGGCAAGGCCTCGATGATGCTGGCGCTGCTGCACCCGCAGGCGGTGCGGCGCCTGCTGGTCGCCGACATTGCCCCGGTCAGCTATACCCACAGTCAGATCCAGTTCATCGAAGCCATGCGGCAGGTGGATCTGGAACAGGTGACGCGTCGCTCGGATGCCCATGCACAGCTAGCTAAACTGGGTGTGGAACCAGCTTTGCAGAGCTTCTTCACGCAATCGCTTGATATTCAGGGAAAACGCTGGCTACTGAACCTTGATGCGCTGGCCAATCATATGCCCGACATCATGTCCTTTCCGCAGGTTGAGGCCAGCTGGGACGGGCTTGCGCTGTTTCTGTCCGGCGCCAATTCGGACTATGTGCTGCCGGAGCACAGGCCGCAGATCCGGGCCAAGTTCCCCAACGCACGGTTCGCCAAGATCCCCGATGCCGGGCACTGGCTGCATGCAGAAAACCCGCGCGCCTTTGAACAGACGGCGCGGGCCTTTTTCAACGCCTGAACAGGCTGTGTCATGATCCGGGCCACCCTGATCCTGGAACGGCCCGGATGATCGCGATTACATGCCCTTGTCGACCGGCTCTTCGATCGAGGCACCCGCTGCTGCCCAATCGGACAGGCCGCCGGTGTTGTAAACGGTTTCATAGCCCATATCCTTGAGCAGCTTGCCCGCAAGGGCCGCCCGGCCACCGCTGGCACAATGCAGCAAGATCGGACGATCCATCTTCAGGGTGTCGTCGTGGAACGGGCTGGCCGGATCGGCGCGGAATTCCAGCATGCCGCGGGGGATATGGTGCGACCCCCGCACCCGGCCATTGGCCGACAGTTCCGGCGCATCACGGATATCCAGCAGCAAGGCGCCTTGCTCCAGCAGTTTCTGCGCCTCTTCCACCGGCAGGCGCTCCACGGCGGCGTTGGCGTCTTGCATCATCTGTTGCAGAGTCAGGGGCATGACAGTTTCCTTTTCTTGATCAGCAGGTTCAGCCGCCCATCCATCATCGGCGGCTCCTCTCGCAGCACGCTACGCGCGAAGGCATCCGGGCAGCAACCCCGCAAAGGCCGCGCCTCAACCAGCCGTGATCCCCGCCCTGCCGAAAGTGTGCCCACGCCAACCGGAACAAGGTTGCCGTGGGTCGGTTTCCTCAGCGCGCGCTGATCTTTTCCGGTTTCGCCATCCATTCGCGCCCCTTCAGCATGGCCTTCCAGTAGATCGGCGGCAGGATCTTCTCCTTCAGCAGCCAGGCTGTGCGCGAAGGCTTGGTGCCGTCCAGCAGGAACTTCGGGAAACTCGGCAGCATGGCGCCGCCATAGCCGAACTCGGCCAAGACGATCTTGCCGCGTTCCACCGTCAGCGGACAGGAGCCATAGCCATTGTATTGCGCGACCGGCGCCTTGCCTTCGATATCCGCCGCCAGGTTTTCCGCCACGATGGGCGCCTGAATGCGTGCCGCGGCAGCGGTTTTGGCATTTGGCGCGTTCATCACATCGCCCAGCGACCAGATATTGTCATAGCGCGTGTGGCGCAGCGTGGACTGATCCACATCGACCCAGCCTGCGGCATCGGCCAGCGGCGACACCCGGATGAAATCCGGCGCCGTCTGCGGCGGGCAGACATGCATCATGTCGAACTCCATCTCGACCCGCTCGACTGGGGTGTCCGGCTTGGCCACATCAAACCAAGCTTTGCGTGCCTCGCCATCGACCGCCACCAGATTGTGGAAGAAGTTCAGATGGGCGCCGTATTTCTTCACGTAGCCTTCCAGCGCAGGCACGTAATCCTTCACGCCAAACAACACACCACCGGCATTGTTGAACTGAATGTCGATATCCTTCAGCACCCCATTGCGCAGCCAGGCATCACCCGACAGGTACATCGCCTTTTGCGGCGCCCCGGCGCATTTGATCGGCATCGGAGGCTGGGTGAAGATGGCCCGCCCCTTTTTCAGACCGCGCACCAGCTCCCAGGTGTAGGGCGCCAGATCGTAGCGGTAGTTCGAGGTAACCCCATTCTTGCCCAGCGTTTCAACCAACCCTTCGACCTTGTGCCAGTCCAGCTTCAGCCCCGGACAGACCACCAGACGGTCGTATTTCACCACCCGGCAGCCATCCAGAACGACGGCATCGTCCTTGGGCTCAAAGGCCGCGACCGCCGCCTTGATCCAATGCACGTCCTTGGGGATCAGCGATCCCATGGTCCGCACCGTGTCTTGCGCGTCAAAGATACCGCCACCGACCATGGTCCAGCCCGGTTGATAATAATGGATATCCGCCGGGTCGATGATCGCGATATCAAGATCCGGCTTGCGGGATTTCAGGCTGGAGGCCACCGAGATCCCGGCCGCGCCGCCGCCGACGATGACCACGTCGAACCGCGCATCCGCCCGGTCGGTCGGCGTTTTGCCGCCATTGGCAATCCGGCGCACAACCCCGCCCATGTCATAGCCAGCCGCATTGGTCGTGGCGAGGATATCCGCAACGCTGAGCCGGTCGGCCTGCGACAGCGACCACAAGGTTGCCGAGCGGGTGCCCGAGCGGCAATAGGCCAGCACCGGCCCCGGCAACTCCGTCAGGGCCGCACCGAACCCGGCGGCATCCGCGTCGCTGACCTTGCCCGACACGATCGGCAGGTAGCGCGCCTCAAGCCCCAGCTTTTCAGCCGCAGCCTGAATTTCGTCAAAGGTGGGCTGATCCGCCCCCTCCCCGTCCGGCCGGTTGCAGATGATCGCCCGATACCCCGCATCGCGGATCGCGGGCAGGTCCGCGATGGTGATCTGCGGGCTGACCGACAGGCCGCTGGTCAATGTCTTGAAGTCCATGGTGTCTCCTCACGTCTGGTGGCGCGCGACCAGCAAAACCAGCCCGTGCAGCTCCCGAAAGTCAGATCACCGGACCTGACATCGGCAAACACTGCAGCCCCCTCTCACAAAACTACATTCATTTTATAAGTTTTTACGCTACACCCGTCGGTGACTTAGTCACCAAAGCCGCAGATGCCGGACATCACCCCAGGGCATCACGCCTTTGCGGCGTCTTCCGCCAGGCTCAGCAGAGCCCCGCGATCCTGAATATGGACGCTTCCCCGCGCCTGCCGAATCCATCCGCGGCGCTGGAATTCCTGCAATTGCCGCGACACCACCTCGCGGGCGGTGCCCAGTTCGACGGCGAGCCGCTGGTGCGTGGTCTCGATCCGGTCATCGCCTTTGGAAATCTCCAGCAGCCGCTGCGCCAGCCGCACGTCCATCCGCTGGAAGGCGATTTCATCGATCACCAGAAACAGATCGGTAATCCGCCGCGAAAAGGCGGTGAAGACAAAATTCCGGAACGAGGATGACTGCGCCACCAGATCGTCAAAAACCAGACGTGGCACGGCGGCGGCCCGCACCTCGGTTTCCGCGATACCTTCGGCGGAATATTCCGCATAGCCCATCAGGCAGGCGGTGGTGAGAACGCAGCTTTCGCCGCCGCCCACACGGTAGAGGACGATCTCACGGCCACTGTCCGACAAATGCTGAACCCGGACGGTGCCTTCCAGCAGGAACAGCATATGCTCGGCCGTTTTGCCCGGCCCAAACAGAACAGTCCCCGCAGGCACATCGATCAGGGTGCTGCGCTGTAGCAGCACCTGTCTGGCCGGGGTTTCCAGCTGCGAAAGACCGGGGAACAGATCGACCCAATCCCGGCTTTCGCTCTCCGCCGTCACGTTGCGCTCTCCGGTCGGGGGTCCAGCGGCGCGATCCGGGCCAATAGGTCGCCCCTGTTCGAAGCGATATCTGCGATGGTCACTTCTTCCAGCACCGCCATGAAGGCCCGGGTAGCCTCCTGAATCTTTCGGGAGAGTTTGCAAACCCCCATCAGCGGGCAGGTATTCTTATCGGGGTTGAAACACTCCACCACTTCCATCGCCCCCTCGGTCAGGCGCACCACATCCGCGACCACGATTTCGTGAGCAGGCCGCCCCAGACGAAAACCTCCGCCGCGCCCGCGCTGGGTCTGCAGGTAGCCCGCCTTGCCCAGTTCATGCACGATTTTCACCACGTGGGGGCGCGACAGCCCATGGATCTGCACCATGTCCTCGACCCGCACCAATGCGGGCGCCTTCAGCGTTGCCAACTGCAGGGAACGCAAGGCATAATTGGTATATCTGGTCAGCTTCATGATTGTCTCCCCGGCGCCGCAGGATACGCAGCAGGGCCATTATAGGACCGCAGTCACGGCAGCGAAAGTGCGCCCCCAGCGCACGCACGCTCCCGCTCCTGCCATGCGGCCAAACCGGCGTATCCACCCTGAACCGCGAGGCCGAAAAATGCTGAGCGGCATTAACTCTATTATCACAAGTTTTATGAAATTTGTGAGCCAGCACGTCACGCTGCATTCGAACAAACCTCGGACCAACAAGGCGCAATATGAACGACTGGACTTCCGGCTATGTGGCCGATCTTGATTACACACATGACTTTTTTCGCGAACTGGCGCCGTCCCACCTCGCCTTCTGCGCCGTCTCTCAAGGGAAGAAACACGGGCTGAACCGATCCAAGCTGACCTATTGTGAACTGGGCTGCGGTCAGGGGGTTTCGGCAAATCTTCTGGCAGCCGCCAACCCGCATATCGAATTCCACGCCATGGATTTCAATCCAGCCCATATGGTTGGCGCAAGAGAGCTCGCCAAAGAGGCCGAGCTCGAAAACATGCATTTCCACGAACAGTCGTTCGAAGACTTCGCCAATGCCCCCGGCCTGCCCGAGACCTTTGATGTCATCGCCCTGCACGGGGTCTACAGCTGGGTGTCCAGAGAAAACCAGCAGCATATCCTCGACTTCCTGTCGAAGCGGCTGAAATCCGGCGGCATGGTCTACATCAGCTACAACACACAACCGGGCTGGGCGGCGGCCGTGCCCCTGCGCCGCACCCTGGTGGACCGCACGGCGCAAGGCAGTGGTCCCCTAGCCGAGCGGATCAGCGATGCGATCCATCACCTGGAACAACTGGATCAGGCCGGAGCGGGGTATATTTCCTCGAACCCGTCGCTGTCCGCATGGATTGAAAAGATCAAGAACATGTCGCCCAACTATCTGGCGCATGAGTATCTCAACAGGGACTGGACCCCGTTCCATTTCGCCGATGTGGCCAGCGACATGTCCCAGGCCAAACTGTCCTTCATGGCCTCGACCGATCCGATGGATCATCTGGACGACGTGTCATTTTCCGCCGAGCAGCTGGCCCTTCTGAACGCGGAAACCGATCCGGTGCGCCGTCAGGGCCTGCGGGATCTTTTGCTGAACGAGCAATTCCGCACCGACCTGTTTATCCGTGGGGAACTGCCCCACACGGCACGCGGCGCCATCGGCGCCTGGTTTGAAACCACGCTGGCGCTGTCGCGCCGCTATGGCGGTGGGCGACTGACCTTCAAGGGGCGTCAGGGAGACCTGCCGCTGCAACCAGAGCAATACGCGCCGGTGCTGACGGCGCTGCAGGACGGCCCGCTAACGGTCCGCGATCTGCTGGATCAGGGCGCCTTCGGGCAAAACACATGGGAGGCCATCACCCGTATCCTGACCGTTCTGATCGGCGCAGGCCACATCACCCCCTGCTTGCCGCAGGAAGGTCTGGAAGAACGCGCCGCACATTGCCGCGCCTTCAATACCGCCGTGTGCAAACGCGCTGAAGACAGCGAAACCCTGCGCTTTCTGGCTTCACCCGTGACTGGCGGCGGCATCGAAATGGACCGGTTTGAACAGCTGTTCCTGCTGGCCCGCAGCGAAGGGCTGGAAACGCCGAATGAATGGGCAGAGTTGGCCTGGCAGATCCTCGCGCCGCAAGGCTATCGGCTGCATGCCGATGGCCGTATTCTGGAAACACCCGAGGAAAACCTTGCGGTTCTGCGGGTGCGGGCCAACACATTTGCAGCCCAGCGCCTGCCGCTCTGCGAAAGCCTCGGCCTCACGCTTGAGCCACCAATGCCGAACCCAGAGGCCCAGCCCCACTCGCAGGCTGTCGCCTGACGGGGCCAACGGCTCCTACACATCCGACCTCCGGTAGCTGCCGGGGGTCGTACCCGTCCAGCGTTTGAAAGCGCGGTGGAAATTCGCGGCAGAGGCAAAGCCCACGTCCTGCGACACCGCCTCGATGCTCTTTGCCCCAAGTGACAGATCGCGGACGGCAATATCGCGCCGCAAACCGTCCTTGATCTCCTGAAACGAAGTGTTTTCGGCATCAAGACGCCGGATCAGCGTGCGGGGCGTCAGGTTCAGCGCACGCGCCGCATCTTCCAGATTGCAACTCAGCCGCTCTGATTGCAGCAGCAGCTCACGCACGCGCAGCATCACCGCATGCTCCCGGAAGCTGGTAAAGATCCAGTCCCGCGGCGCCCGGATCAGAAACTCCTGCATCTCGGCCTCGCTGCGCGACACTGGCAGCCGGTCCAGCGTTCCTTCGAAGGTCAGCGAGGAACTCACCTCACCAAACCTGACCGGCGCGGGAAACAGGATAGGGTAATCCTCCGCAAACTCAGGCTTTTGGAAGGCAAAGCTGACCTCCCGCAGTGGCAACTCTCGCCCCGCCACCCATGAGGCAATCCCATGGGCAAGCTTCAGCAATAGCATATGCCCGAACCTGTTCTGGCCGCCATCGCCCTGCGGCTCCAGAACAATCTGCAGCCTGTCCTCTCCGGTCTCAAGCCGCACGCGGCAATCATCCAGGACTAAGTTCCAGAACGAGCTAAAGCGAAACAAGGCCGCCGAAAGCGACGACGCCCCGAGCACCGAGGTACAGAGCAGTTTCAGCGCCCCAGACCGGACCGGGCGGCTCCACAACCCCATCATTTCATCGCCGGTTTCACTGGCCACCAACTGGTAAAGCCGCACGATCTGGTCATGGGTGACACGCCCCAACGGCTGCGCCGCATCATCCAATCCGATCTGATCAAGGAATCCTACAAGCTGGCCCGGCGCGCAATGCACCCGCAAGGTCGACAGCCAATCTTCGAGAAAGGCCCGCGATACCGTCGGCAGGATCAGTGCGCCCTGCGCATGTTCCGGGGGGAGCGGCGACATGGTATTTGTCACTTTTAGCAAGTTTCGCGTCCACAGAGGATATAGACCACACTTAGAGCAATGTCTATCTGGCGGGAATGGCAACCGCTAAAGAAAGGCCGCCCCATGACATTTGATGCCCCGGTCAAAGACATGATTTTCAATATCCAGCATCTTGCGGGATGGTCAGAGGTGACCAGCCTGCCTGCCTATGACGGGCTGGAACTCGAGGATGCGGCGGCTGCCCTCACCGAACTTGCTCGGTTCACGGCCGAAGAGATTGCCCCGCTCAACGCACCCGGCGACCAGTCCGGCGCACGTCTTGAAAATGGCCGGGTGATCCTGCCCGTTGGCTTTACCGAGGCCTATGGCAAGTTCGTCGAAATGGGCTGGCAAAGCCTGCCCCACCCGGAGGATTTCGGCGGTCAGGGCCTCCCCCGCGCCGTCGGCGCCGCCGCTACGGAAATGCTGAACGCCGCCAACATGAGCTTTGCCCTTTGCCCCCTGCTGACCGATGGCGCGGTCGAGGCGCTGCTGACAGCCGGGTCAGAGGAAACCAAGGCGATCTATCTTGAAAATCTGGTGTCCGGCAAATGGACCGGCACCATGAACCTGACCGAACCGCAGGCCGGCAGCGATCTGGCCCTGTTGCGCAGCCGCGCCGAACGGCAGGACGACGGCACCTATGCGATCACCGGCACCAAGATCTTCATCACCTATGGTGAGCATGACATGGCCGAAAACACCATTCATCTGGTGCTGGCCCGCACGCCTGATGCCCCCGCAGGCGTCAAAGGCATCAGCCTGTTTCTGGTGCCGAAATATATGGTCAATTCCGACGGCACCCCGGGCACGCGCAACGCCGTGAACTGTGCCAGCATCGAACACAAGCTGGGCATCACGGCCAGCCCGACCGCAGTCCTGAACTTCGAAGGCGCCACCGGCTTTTTGATCGGCGAAGAAAACTCCGGGCTACGCTACATGTTCGAGATGATGAACTCCGCCCGTTATGCCGTTGGTCTGCAAGGGGTTGCCATTGCCGAACGCGCCTATCAGCAGGCCATAAGTTTCGCCCGCGAACGCATTCAATCAAGCCCGGTCGATGGCTCCAGCCGCGAGGCGGTGGCAATCATCAACCACCCCGACGTCCGCCGCATGCTGATGCGCATGCGCGCAGTGACCGAAGGCGGCCGGGCGATGGCGGCCTTCACCGCCGGCTGGCAGGATCTGGCGAAACATTCCGCCGGCGGCGAAGAGCGCGCTGCAGCCACCGCAATCTCGGAGTTCCTGACACCGCTGGTCAAAGGTTTCTGCACCGAGATGGGCGTCGAGGTCGCCTCGACCGGGGTGCAGGTGCACGGCGGCATGGGCTTTATCGAGGAAACCGGCGCGGCCCAGCACTACCGCGACGCGCGCATCCTGCCGATCTATGAAGGCACCACCGCGATCCAGGCCAATGATCTGGTGGGCCGCAAGACCCTGCGCGATGGCGGCGAAACCGCGCTGCGGCTGGCCGGGATGATCGCGCAGACCGAGGCGGAGCTGGCGCAAGGCTCTGACGCGGCACAATCAGTTGGCACGCGGCTGACCAATGCGCGGCAAGCCTTTGAGGCTGTGGTTCGCCACATGGCCGCAACCGGCAAGGAAAACCCGAAGGCGGCGTTTGGCGCCGGGGTCCCCTATCTGATGCTGGCAGGCAATCTGGTTGCAGGCTGGCAGCTGGCGCGCTCCCTGATGGCTGCCGAAACCGCATTGCAGGTCGGCGAGGACCCGGCCTTCATGCAGGCCAAGATCGCCACGGCGCGTTTCTACGCCGATCACATCCTGATCGATGTCGGTGCGCAAGCTGACCGGATCCTCAATGGCTCGGACAGCCTGCTGGCCGCGGTGCTCTGACCTCCCCCAATCCATGGCAGGTGGCCCAAGGGGCCGCCGCCCTTTTCCCACATTTTCCGAAAGGACATCCCCATGACCGTCGAAATCGACATCTCCCGATTCACCAACCTGGCCATTGACGCGCAGGAGGATGGCGTCTGGGTGGTGACACTCAACCGGCCGACCAAACGCAACGCGTTGGATATCGACACCATCGAAGAACTGGTTGAGTTCTTCTCGCTGGCGCCGCGCGCGGGGGTCAAGGCAGTGGTGCTGGCTGGGGCTGGCGATCACTTTTGCGCTGGTCTCGACCTCATTGAGCACCACGACGAAGACCGCAGCCCGGCCGATTTCATGCACGTCTGCCTGCGCTGGCACGAAGCCTTCAACAAGATGGAGTACGGCGGCGTTCCGATCATCGCAGCCCTGCAGGGCGCGGTTGTTGGCGGCGGGCTGGAGCTGGCCAGCTCGGCCCATATCCGGGTGATGGACCAGACCACCTATTTCGCCCTGCCCGAAGGCCAGCGCGGCCTGTTCACCGGCGGCGGCGCCACCATCCGGGTCACCGATCTGGTCGGCAAATCCCGCATGATCGACATGATGCTGACCGGCCGGGTCTACAAAGGCCAGGAAGCCAGCGATCTGGGTCTCGCGCAATATATCGTCGAAGGCTCCAGCCTGGACAAGGCGATGGAACTTGCCCGCCGCGCTGCCGAGAACCTGCCCCTGTCGAACTTTGCCATCTGCTCGGCCGTCAGCCACATGCAGAACATGTCGGCGCTGGATGCAGCCTATGCCGAAGCCGTGGTGGCCGGCGTGGTGAACACCCAGCCCGACGCGCGCGCTCGCCTCGCGGCCTTTGCCGACAAAAGCGCCGCCCGCGTGCGCCCCGACAGCTGATCTCAGCCGCCCTTTGAAACTAATGGTCCGGGCGGCTCCGCCCGGACTACATGCCTCCCCGACCGCGCGTGCCGACGAGCGACGAATGCGCGCAGCTCGACAGAGAGCACATCGCAGCAGCTGGTGTCTCACAAATTGAAATCCCCCCGCTACGACAGACCAACTGTCTGTTCCGACGTTAAAATTCGGTACCACTTGCCCCAATCCGTCCACGGAACCCCCGGTTTCTGTAGGACATCCGGGACTATTTGCTCTAAATTGATCATCATAAATGCCTTGAACTTCACCTCGCCACCGGGTCCAAAGCCGTTGCTGGTTGGGAGAAGACAAGATGACCGCGATCGAAGGGTTTTACAGGGCCGAATTCATGACACCAGAACACCACGGGTTCGGTGTTCTGGCCATCGCGAATGGAACCGCCCGCGGGGGCGACTCGATCATGTCCTACGTTGGCAGTTGCGACTGCTCCGGCGGTGATGTGACCCTTGACCTGGAGGTCTGCCGCCATTCGCATCTGGGAAACATGCAGCCGATTTTCAAAACGGACTGTTGCACCCTGTGCATCACGGGCAAGCAGATCGAAGGCGGCCGGATCGCTGGCACCGGACACAGCCCCGAAGCCCCTGACATTACGTTCAAATTGATCCTGACCAAGCTGCGCGATTGATAAGGCGACACAGCGCGCGTTGCGCCAGCGCCGTAAGGCAGTGACCGGCGAACGCCGGATCGCAAATAGGTGTCTTGCCTCCCCCGCGACGCGTTGATAGGCAGCGCCACGAAATCCGGTCGCAGCCTACCCGGATACCAAAACAAGGGCCCAACATGAAAACACTTGTCATCTGCTCAGGCGGACTCGATTCCGTGTCGCTTGCGCATATCGTCGCCGCTGAGCGTCAGCTCACCCGGCTTGTTTCCTTTGACTATGGCCAGCGCCACCGCAAGGAACTGGACTTTGCCGCCGCTGCCGCGCAGCGCCTTAATGTCCCCCACCACCTGATCGACATGCGCCCCATCGGCGCCGCGCTGACCGGATCGGCGCTCACCGACGACATCGACGTCCCCGACGGTCATTACGCAGAAGAAACGATGCGCATCACCGTCGTGCCAAACCGCAACGCCATCATGCTCGCCATCGGGTTCGGCGTTGCCGCCGCCAACGGGGATGAGGCCGTCGCCACCGCCGTACATGGCGGCGATCACTTCATCTATCCCGATTGCCGTCCCGGGTTCACCCGGGCGTTCGAGACCATGCAGAGGGCCGCGCTAGACGGCTATGCCGATGTCGATCTCTACACGCCTTTTGTAGAACGCAGCAAAGCCGACATCGTGGCCGATGGCGCCCGCCACGGCACCCCCTTTGCCGAGACCTGGTCCTGCTACAAGGGCGGCGATCTGCATTGCGGGCGCTGCGGCACCTGTGTTGAGCGCCGCGAGGCTTTCCACCTCGCCGGGGTCGCGGATCCGACAGCCTATGCCGACCCGGACTACTGGCTCTCCGCCATTGCCGGAAAGGAGGGGCACTGATGTTTCGCATCCGCAAGGAGTTTCATTTCTCCGCCTCGCATCAGCTTTCCCATCTGCCGGACGACCACCAATGCGCGCGCCTGCATGGGCACAATTACATCGTTGTGGTGGAACTGGCTGCCAAGGCGCTGAACGCGGATGGGTTCGTGCGCGATTACCACGACCTGAAACCGCTCAAGACCTATATCGACGAGACCTTCGACCACCGACACCTGAACGATGTGCTGGATGTGCCCTCGACGGCTGAAAACATGGCGCGCCATTTCCACGACTGGTGCGCCGCCCGCTGGCCTGAAACCAGCGCGGTTCTGGTCAGTGAGACGCCAAAAACCTGGGCTGAATACCGACCATGACCCTGCGTATTGCCGAGATTTTCGGTCCCACCATCCAGGGCGAAGGCGCCCTGATCGGTGAGCCGACCGTATTCGTACGCGCAGGGGGCTGCGATTACCGCTGCAGCTGGTGCGACAGCCTGCACGCGGTGGACAGCGCCTATCGCCACACCTGGACACCCATGAGCGACGCGGAGATCTGGGACGAGGTTCTGCGCCTGTCAGGCCGACAGACCCTAACCGTCTCGCTCAGCGGCGGCAACCCCGCGATCCAGGATTTCGGCCCACTCATCGCGCGCGGCCGGGCGGCGGGCTACCGGTTCGCCTGCGAGACCCAAGGCTCGGTGGCGCGGCCCTGGTTCGGCGACCTTGATACGCTGGTGCTGTCCCCGAAACCGCCCTCAAGCGGTGAAAGCGTCGATTGGGAGGTCTTCGCCGCCTGCGTCAGCGCCGGGCAGAGCGCCCGGCAGGTGGTCATGAAGATCGTTGTCTTTGACGAAGCAGATTATTCTTGGGCCAAAGAAGCCCATGCGTGCCACCCCGACCTGCCGCTTTACCTGCAACCGGGCAATCCCGATGTGGATCCGGACTCCCCTGTGGATCCGCAGGATCTTGCAGACCGGTTGGAGTGGCTGACCGAGCGGGCCATGACAGATGGCTGGTTCGCCCCCCGTATCCTGCCGCAGCTGCATGTCCTGATCTGGGGCAACAAGCGCGGCGTCTGACCGATTGGAGTTTTCCATGACAAACGATATCTACAGCAATCTGAAACAGCTTGGCGGCGAAACCCGCATTCCCGCCAGCCCCGTAGAGGCCGAACTGGAGCGGGTGCCCAACCCGCAGGCAGATGTGGACTACAACGTGCGTTTCACCGCGCCGGAATTCACTTCGCTCTGCCCGATGACCGGACAGCCGGATTTTGCCCATCTGGTGATCGACTATGTGCCCGGTGACTGGCTGGTGGAATCAAAATCGCTGAAGCTGTTTCTGACCTCCTTTCGCAATCACGGTGCCTTTCACGAGGATTGCACAATCTCCATCGCACGCCGACTGGTGGATTTTCTGGAGCCCCGATGGCTGCGCATCGGCGGCTACTGGTATCCGCGTGGCGGCATTCCGATTGATGTCTTCTGGCAAACCGGCCCACTGCCTGAGAGCGTGTGGATCCCGGACCAAGGCGTGCCGCCCTATCGCGGACGGGGTTGATCGCCTAGCGGCAAACAACACAACAATCCACCTAGGGGGCGTCAGGCCTGACGCCCCAGCCAGTCGCGACGACTAGGGAAAAGACATCGCGCAAGGCCGCAATTGCGTCACCGGGTCGCTATGGCCAATGGTTGGCCAGCCGCCGGTGAGAATCCACCCAAACCAGATCTCCCCAGAAGATTTCCGAGATGGTGACGCTATGCGCAGACGCATCGCCATGCGAGAACAGGCCTGAAAACTTTTCTGCCGTGCAGAGATGATTTTGCCATACAAACGAAGGGGGAATGGTGGGTGATGAGAGACGGAAACAAACCAAAAATTACTGTAAGAATTCAGTTCCGCAGTGTCCCACGCCAGCAGTGAAACCCGGATATAGAAAACAACCACTTACAGGACCGGTGTCCCACGAAAACCATCTTAGCCCAGTCGGCAGTTAGCTTGCGGTATTGCTGTGTTCGCAGCCTCGGACACTTGCTGAGGCTACGGTCTTAGGCCGCCATTTCCAGCGCTTCCGTTAGATATTTCGGCGCACCTTCCCCTGTGATCGATTTACCCCTCTCGGATCACATCCCAGGGGCCTTGATTGCTCGGCGGATTATGGAAACCCTCAAAGGTTTCCAGTTTTTCCTGTCAGGCAGTGCGGAACTGTTTTCGCCTAGTTTGCTAGGTTCGACTCACCTAAATCAAGCGTTCGCCGGAGCAAGCTCCCGCAAGGCACGCGCCATTTCCAGATAGCCGGAATATCCATACTGCGCGTGCATGCTTTCATACCATGCAGCCCAAGGCTCTCGGCGCTCCTCCGCAAACACGTCGCTCCAGAACCCTTTGCGAACACTGACCTGGCCATCGGGCAACCTCGAAACCTCTATCCGCGCTTCACTCATCAAAAGCCTCCTTTTGTGGTCTACCGAAGTCACCAGCGGCACAAGACGCCAATCGATCCCCCGAATACCACCCTTCATATTCCACGTTCTGGACCTTTTAGAACCCCTTAGCGCCCTTCCGCTGCCTGTAAGCAGAAAGACATGCATTCAGGCTTGCACTCCAACGTTGTCCTATCCGCGGCAGATTTGGCAGCCACAGCACGTGCAGGCAAATCGCGACAATCCGAAACCTGGAGTCCCCAGCTCCTACGCCGCTCTCGGCATAGCTGTCACAGTGTCCCTAGGACAATCCAGCTGGGAAAGGCGAAACGCGTTCACCGCCCCAAACATGGAACAAAGCCCAACTACCGCAACTTAGAGCATATCATCGCCGTAAATTACGTAGTTCTGGACATCTGAAAGGGTAACAAGAATGTCATCATATCCGTCGTTGTTCATGTCACCCGCTGCAGCAGCGGTAGAGTCCACGTAGTTGGTGGATGTGTCATCTGCCGGGCGAATGACAAAACCGCCGGTCCCCGCGGCGATATCAGACAGATGAATAGCCTCAGTCGAACCCGTCCCGAAAATCACGTAAACGCCAAGCGCCTCTCCAGTGTTCACGTCGCTGCCCGTAATGGCAATGTCGTCGCGCCCGTCGCCATTTACATCTCCGAGGAACGTTACGGAGCTGCCAATAGCAGACAGTTCCTGTGTCCCCATGATTTCGAGCCCGCGCGAGCCGAGGTCATCCAGTTCAACGGCAGCAGGGTTTGCACTTCCAAAGACAACATAGGCTGCGCCTGTGTTTTCCCGATCGCCGCGATCTGCGTAAGGCAGGCCAATCAGGATGTCGTCCAAACCATCGTTGTTGAAGTCGCCTCCACCTGACAGTTGGGCACCGCCAGTTTCCGCCCATTCCAAGTCATCGGCATATTGCAGATGCGAGCGTATCTGGAACCCATCATCGGAAAACCCGTCTTCAAGGAATACTGGCGAACCCTGGCTCCGGCCTTGCACCACAAAGAAGCTCTCCGTCTTATCGGCGACGTGCCGCATGGCGATCACCATGTCATCCAGCCCGTCCCCATTGGTATCTCCGGCGGAGCTGACACTGGCGCCCGTCGCCAATCCATCTGCAGAGTCGATTACAAAGCCCCCTTCCCCACCTTCGATAGGGTGCACGCTGGATAGGGAAGTATCCGTGATGACGTAGCCAATCAGGTGATTGAAATCGGTATCATCAATCACGCGCGAGCTGTCCATGACCAGAGCATCGCTGTTGCCGTCACCATTTATGTCACCTAGCGCGGCCCCATTAATCCCCAGTGTTCCAAGAAATTCCCCGGCGCCTTCGATCAGGCTGGTATTCGGCTCTGTTCCATCTGCAAGTGTCACATTGGAGGAGCCGGTGTAGACGAAGGTCGCGCCGATACCTTCAAAGTTGGAAACGCCCATGACGAAGTCAGCACGCCCATCATCATCAACGTCTTCCAGCACACCGATGAAGTTGGCAAGATCCAGCCAGTTTCCGGTATCAAGCGTCACCGTGAACCCGGTACTTCCTGAGGCAGCCTCTGCCACGTTGACAAGATCCGCCTGTGATGCAGCACCGTACAGCACATGATATTCGTAGGCAGATTGGCTACTTCCCCTGACAAGCAGATCCGAACGTCCGTCACCGTTGAAATCACCAAAGCGACCTCCAGGATCTTCATCCGTCAATGGCGTCATTCCAGTGAGTTCAAAGCCTCTGAAATTCCCGGACAAACCAGCAAGGTCGGAGCCAGGAGTGCCACCGCCGGAGGACGCGCTAGTGGAAAAGCTCGAGAGTGTCACGCTGGACAGGTAGGTATGATTTGACTCCCCAGTGTCGGGGTTAACTGACCCCTGGCGGTCATAGTGAATAACCGTATCCGTAGCCCCGACGCCCTGCCCGCTTTCAACCCAGATCGAGGCCCCGTCCCGGTTCCCGTCTGATGCAGCATAGGTTCGCAAGCTATCCGCAGTAAACCGCTGACCGCCTACTGTTAGGATGTCCTCTGCGCTGAAGTCGCGGACCGTATCATCCCCGTCTGCGCCAAAGGCACCGGCCGACTGTACAAAACCCCAGTAAGAATTCGTGACGGTGTAGGAAGCCCCGACGGTGTTGAACCGGAAATGATCTTCACCTTCGCCCCCCCAATACACATCATCGCCACTATAGCCCACGAGCGTATCGTCCCCGCCGTCTCCGGTCAGCAAGTCGGCACCTGCTCCTCCTCGCAGGACATCGTCGCCGCTACCGCCATAAAGGGTGTCATCACCACTGTCACCGTACAGGAAGTCGCCACCGCTTTGACCGGTAATGTAGTCATCTCCCGACCCACCAGCCATCGTATCGCGCCCCCCTGCCCCTGTGAGAGTGTCCGCTCCACGACCACCAAGAAGAGCATCACTGCCGGCCATGCCAGCCATGCTGTCATCTCCGTCGCCACCAATCAGGTAATCGCCTCTACCGCCGCCCAACAGCGTGTCTGCCCCGTCCCCACCATCAAGCTGATCGCGCCCAGCATTGCCCCGCAGTTCGTCATCACCGAAATTGCCAAACAAACGGTCGTCAGCCTTACCCCCGATCAGACGGTCGTGGCCCCCGCCACCTTTGATTTTGTCTTTCCCGCCGCCGCCAAGCAGGATGTCGTCGCCTCCGTTTCCGACGAGTCGGTCCCGTTTACCTCCGCCCGATATGAAGTCGTCGTCCGCTCCGCCAAATATCTTATCCTTGCCATTCATGCCGCGGAGGGTGTCGTTCCCACCTCCGCCAAAAAGGCGATCGTTCTTACTGCCACCGCTTGCGTGATCATTCGCAGCACTGCCAGAAAATCGCATCGACTTCTCCAACTCATCCACAATCGAGCCAAAAAGGTCGGTGAAGTTGAAGTCTACAGCATTCCGGGACTGCACATCCAAATTGGATGGCATCTCGAACAAGGCCGCCATGGCATCCGGGCGCCCAGCATTGAGTTCAGAACGTGCGGTCAGGAAATCGGCAAGGCTCCATTCCAATTCGTCCATGACCGCCTGAAGCTCACCCGAGCTAGAGTAATAACGCATCTCGGAGACAAGACCGTCATAAGGCACGTTGTCCGTACCAAATTCGATGGGAGAAGCATCCACTTCGACTCGACCGCCGAGCTCATCCACAAAGACAATGGGGCCAGCGGCAACCTGTTCCTGAACCCGCCCGAGGAGGGCACTGTTGAAAAAATGGGTGTCTGTTCCTAGAAGGCGAAGCCGCATAACACAATCTGCCTGTTCTATTGGTTTCGAATGGGCGCTCACAAAAACACGCGCGGTAACGCATGGTTGCGGTAATTTGCATCTCAGATCAAGGTTTAGGCACCATCAAGCATCCTCAAAAGCTTTCCGCCTGCCTAAGCCACCATCTCACACAGGCTCGCCCTTGACTGGGAACGCATGACAACTCTGGCGCCAGCCCCATATCGCGCACTATCCGCTACCCGCACCAAGCCAATCCAGATGACTGGAGCTGCACAGCCTAAAGAACTGCCGACCGCTCTCAGCCCAAACACGACCTTCCAGCAGGGCGCAGCGCAGGCTCTGCTGCAGGCGCGAGAGGCTTCCCAAGAGCGGACCTTCGGGTCCGCTCAACTGACCGGGGCGATGCTGAGATCAGTGCAGACGTCAGCGAAGCGCAGAAAGTGACCTTTGCAAAGTCGTCCACACGGGTGGCGCGATGCATTGGGCACGGCCCGAATTTGCCGTACCGCACCGTACTATGGTGCTGCCGCGCGGCGCTTTAGAGCGGACATGCGATGATCCCCACTATGCTGGCAGCGTCGGCTCGAAAAATACGTCTCGCGGACAAAAAAAGCAGAACACATTCAGTCAGGCCAGAGCGGCTATCCAGTAGCAAGTTTACTCCTATGTCCGCTCCAACCCCATCTTCGTTCAATTCAGTCGATACTACTTTCGCCAGTTTTCAACACGCCCCTCAAAGTCAATGTCCTTCCATTGCTCCTTCCAGAGATTAAAGTATCTGATGTCACTTGAAGATGGTTCCGGGGAGCACTTTTCCACATAGACAACAGAAGGCATTGTTACAGAATCGCCTATAAGCAATGCTTCACCCTGCTCCAGCGCCGGCATTCCTTCAGTCAAGTTTCCGAGGGTATCTGGGAGCAACCGTCTAACGTAACTCTGATCATCAGGGTTCGTCAGCCTCATCGCAAGAAAGTTGCTGCATTGTGAGAAAATGGTTTCAGATATCTCAGAGGGGCGCTGGCTTGAGATTAGCTGGCTTATTCCATATTTACGACCTTCTTTTGCAATGCGTTCGATCGCCGCGAGAGATGCCTTGTAACGGGATAAGCCGCTTTTGGGTGCGTACTTATGCGCCTCTTCATAAACCATTAGAATCGGCTGCGGAATTACACCCTCGAGACGCCTTGTGAAATAGCAGAAGTCGAACATCAGACGGGAAATCAATGACACCGTGATGCTCAAGAGTTCGAACGGAATTCCGCTCAAATCTATGACTGGCGCTGTTGCACAAATCGGGGTCTGAGCGTGGTTCCCCTTTCCCCGGACGGACCTATCCTACGGCCACAGTGACGGGTATGCCGAGCGCGGTGTAGCCGTTCAGCACGGCGATGCGAACT
>NZ_JAXGFR010000021.1:0-57349 GCF_041008775.1 Pseudophaeobacter sp. C1-32P7
ATTTCGGGGTGCATCGGGCAAGTGTATTCCACGCGCACCTCAAGAGCGGGGGCGTTAAACTCCCCGCTGTCAGCGCGAAACGCGCCCGCGGCGATCACGCGGCGCAGATCGGCCAGCCCGGCCCGTGTCAGCGGGGCCGACACGTCCGCATCGGGCAACGGGGCGATGTCGCCTGCGCCCAGTGCCAGGATCGCGCGGGGGCGCGGCATCTGCGCGTAGGTGACGGCGGCGGCATCGCGCAGACCGTCCGGAATCGGGCCGACGACGATGAGAACGTCGGCATGGCGCGGGGTGCCTACAACACGCAGGTGCGCATTGGCAAGGTCGATCCCCATCGACCGCGCGACAGACGGGCCGGGCAGCACAAAGGCCGTCAGATCGCGCGCCATGGCCGCCGCGACCGCCCGCCTGATCCCGTACATCGCGCCCTCTCGCGCCCCGGCTATGGTCATTGCCGCCTCAACGCGCCCTGGCTCCAGCCATAGAGCAGGCCCAGGAACAGGATTGAGAGGAAAACGCCCATGTCGAGCAATGCGATCAGCCCTTCTTCGCGGTAGACGACCGCCCACGGATACATGAACGCCATCTCCATGTCGAAGGCCAGAAACAGCAGCGCATAACCGGCATAGCGCGCATGATAGCGGACCCAGACCGGATCACGCGACAAGGTACCGGCCGTGGCGGGCACGTCCTTGCCCGGTTCCGAGCGCGTGCGCCCGATGGCCCGGGCGAGCCCGTAAAGGCTTAGCACGAAACCGAACACACCGACACTCAGCCCGAAAAGGATCGCGTATTGGGAAAGCTCGCTCATCCGTGTTACCTCCTTCGGGTGCTCGACTCTCTAAAGTGTTAAGGGTTTAAGCAGAACGGCACAATCAAACTAACGCCAGCGGCCATGCTGCCGTTATGCACAGACGCTTTGAGCTGCGGATCATTACAGCTCTCCGAAAATTCCGGGCTTGGGACTTCAAGAACACAGGTCTCCAATTGGTTTCTTCCAATTGGATGGCCGGTGATTTAGCGTTGCATGATTGACGATCCGAACAAACAGGACAGAGGGAAGTCAAATGTGCCTGTCCGCTCAAGTCAGCTTTGCCGCCAGTGTTTTTCTTGTTGGCGGCGGCACGGCCATTTCAATTGTGGCTTGGCGGCGCAACAAACGCTATCTCCCGCTTGCCCTGATGCCGCTTTTCGCCGGACTGCAGCAGTTTACCGAGGGTTTTGTCTGGGTCGGCATGAACGGAAACGATCCCCTGACGGTTTTGTGGGGGGCAATGGGGTTCATCTTTTTCACCTGGTTCATGTGGCCGATCTGGGTCCCCTTCTCGGTCTACGTGCTTGAACCGGACGACAGCCCCCGAAAGCGGTTGTTCCGCCTCATGGCGTTGATCGGGCTGGCTTTCGGACTGCTGCTTTACATACCGCACGGGCTAAACAGTGACATGGTGGTGGTCGAGGTCAACAATCAGTCTCTGGCCTATGAAAAATCCATGTGGCTGGATTTCATGATGCCACGCTGGCTGACCAATACAATCTATGTGACCCTTATCACCCTCCCGCCAGCGCTGTCGCATTACAAACACATGCGCCATTTCGCCCTGACGCTGGGGGCGGTGATCGTGGTCGATATCGCCTTCCTGCAATTCGCATATATTTCGTTTTTCTGCCTGCTGGCGGGTCTCGCAACGCTGCATCTGGTCTACATTATCCTGACTAATAAATGCGCCCGTGAGTGCCCTGAACTATTTGCCTGACGCCGCGGTGCCGACAAGCACATCCCTGTCCCATTCCCGGTATCCAATACGCTGAACCTCGCGCAGCGGTGACCGCGTGCCGTTCGCGGCGCCGGTGCGCAGTTCCACTTCCACCTCCATGATCCGGGCGGCCGCATAGGCCAGCATCTCGCGCACCAGATCCCTTTCGGCCTGCTTTTTGGTCAGACGAACAGCGCCATTCTCTCGTCGGTCATCGTTATTCCATCTGGTTCAGGGTTTCGTAGCCCAAAAAATTGGACGTTGGGCCAAGTAGAACCCGAACGCATGGTTGTTCGTACCCGACGGCATGGGCTGGCATCGGTGACTCGCCCCAAAGCACCATTCTTTGTCTTTGGCCCTAGCCCTTAACGCTCCTACACTTTCACGAAATTTTTTACCGGGGCGCGCTAGGCGCACAGGTATCTATCCTGTTCGACCCAAAGGCGAAAAAGCATCGAGCATTAATTAGGCTGGCTGCTAATCCATTTCCTACACCACAATCGTGCTATCGACCTTCATTCAACAAGCGTGTCAGATTGCGGTTCATGCGGAAACATTTCGCCATCAACATGCCGGCCCTGCGTTTCGCGCGAAATGCACTCGTTTTCAGCCTCCTCGGCCTGATCCCGGTGCTTCTGGCTTACGTGATACTGCCCCCCGGCTTCGGCACTCTTCTGCTGGGTGGTGGTCCGCCGCTCAGCAGGTTCTTGCGGCAGGTCGTGACGAACCGTCTTCCGGTTGTCTTCTTGTTGAACTACGTGAGTTTCTTTCTCTTTGCGTGGATTGTTGCAACTCCGGGTCGCAGCTACAAACTCAGTTCCATCGTTCTTGCAGACCTGCCCGTGCGTGTGCTCGGTTTTGTCGGGCTGCATGCCTTGATCTATTTCTTGTCAGCTGATTGGTTCGGATCCTTTGGGGGGAGCCGTGCGACGGCCCTGCGGGTCGTTGCGCCGACGCTGGTGCGTTCGTTCCTTTTTGAGAACATCTCGGGCGTCTATCTCTACGCCACGCTGGTGAGCGCGCTGCCGCTCTATGTCACGGCTGTCGAGAATTCGGAGGGGTTGGGCCAGCTTGCCAAGGCATTTCCGGGGCGATCTGGGTCCGTATTGTTTGCATTTGTAATATTTGCTTTTTATGTTACCGCGATGACCGCTTTTGCTGCCTTGCTCGTCTGGTGGGGGAAGGCCTGACGAGCGCCAATTTCGGCCAATGCAGCCCTCGGGCCATACTTAAAGGGAATTCTCTGAATTTTCGAAATGGTCCATGGAGCCAAACTTTGCGGCGAGTGTAGGAGCACAGATGACGGACGCGAGTTTCAAACGCCAGTTGCTGGTTTATGCTCAACTCTTCTTCGGCATGGCGCTGTTCGGCACCGGCACCCCGTCCGCCAAGATCGTGTCAGAAGCCTTCCCCGTCTTCCTCGGGCCCTTTCTCCGTCTGACAATAGCTGCTCTGGCATTGACGCCCTTCCTCTTCATCTACCGGAAACAACTGCCCCAAATATCCCGGCAGAACTGGATCAAGATCGTTGTGATCGGCGGCGTGGGCATCGTTGCTTTCACACTGTTCCTGCTCTACGGCATGCAACGCGTGAACGGTGTGGTCGGTTCGGTCGTGATGAGCCTGAGTCCGGCGGCGATGGCCACGGCAGCGGTGGTTTTCATGGGTGACAGCCTGGGTTGGCGCAAGCTCTTGGCCATTACGCTGGCCGTCGCCGGTGTGCTCGTGATCAACGTGTCGGGCCAGTCGATCCAGGCATCGGGTTGGACTCTCGTTCTCGGCAGCGTGCTGGTCTTCTGCGCAGTGGCCAGCCAGACGCTCTATTCGATTCTGGGAAAGCAGATGATCAGGGAATTGAGCCCCGTCGTCGCCTTGCCGCTCATCGTCTGGGTGGCCGTGCTGCTCTTTGCCGGGCCTGGACTCTACCAGGCCACGAGCTTCGACTTTGCCGAACCTTCGCTGAACGCATGGATCGCGATAGTCGTCTGGGGCATGGGCCCGCTCGCAATCGGAACGTTGATCTGGTTTCGCGGGTTGAGCCAAGTGTCTGCAAGCACGGCGTCGGGCTATATGAGTGCGATGCCAGCGTCTGCGCTGGCTCTGTCATACCTCTGGCTTGGGGATAAGTTTTACCCGATCCACCTGGTCGGCTTTGTGCTTGTTTTCTCAAGCATCGGGCTTGTGACCTGGGCGCACCGCGTCAAGGAAGCAAGCCAGCAAGATAAGCAGCGCGCATCCGAAAGTCACAACTGCGCCCTGCCGTGTTAAACGCAGTGGGCCGTAAGGCCGGATGGTCGTCTTCAGGCAGAACGACACCGGGTACCTCGTGCAGACCTAGGAGGCCTAGTGGACGAAACTGTCAGGTCGTTGAAAATGGGCGGTCGATTTTCAAAGCTCGGGCGATGGCCATGAAGCGATATCATGTTGGTCTAGGGAACTGAAAATACAAAAAAGGGCGCCATGAGCGCCCTTCTCTGAAGACTTTGCTATCGACTCAATCGCTGTGAGACGAGTCAATGACTCAGTGCTGCATAAAGCTGATTTCACCGACCATACCGGATTCACGGTGTCCGGGCACGTTGCACGCAAAGCCCAATTCAGTCTTTTCGCCGAAGGTCCAGGTTACTTTGGCCGTTTGACCTGGCTCCAGAAGAGCGCTGTTAGCATCGTCATGCATCATGCCGGCCTGCATCATCTTGTCGTGGTTGATCTTGTCGACCGTCATCATGCCGGTGTCCATCATCTTCATCATCTCGTCCAAGTGGCCCTGCCACATTTTTTCCGTGCCGAGATTGAACTCATGCACGATTTCGCCGTCGTTGCTGACCACGAAGGTAATGGTCTCCCCTTCCATGACCTCAATGCTCGACGGCTCGAACGCCATCTCGGTCATGCTGACGTTGATGACGCGGTCTGCCTTTGCCGCGTCGCCGGGCTGCCCCATCATGGCTGCATGGTTATCATCGTGACCGTCGCCGTGGCCGGGCCCTGCAAAGGCGGCTGAGGTTGTCAGGAGCAATGCGATGCTTGCGATAGGTGTAAGATAAGGTTTCATATCGGGTTCCTTGTGTCGGCCGAGTGTAGAGTTGAGTGTCTGAAATCAAATCGCCTGTCGCGGGGGCGGCGGATCAGATAGCGGCGTGAACCGGTCCGCCACGCGTGCGACCGTGACCGGCTTCACGTGAGAAGCACATTGTGTCTGGGTGATATCTTTCCGTTGGGTGCCGATTGCCGATAACGAACAGGCCATGCCCGGATGACAGTCCTCTGACCGGTCGGCGTCGCCATGTTCATGACGCACGGAAGCGCTGCTTTCCTGTGCATACCGCACATGATCGGCACCGGATGCCCCGAAGTACTCACTTGTCTCACTTGAAAGAACGACGGAAGCCGAAAAAACCATGAGACACGCGATAAGGATTACGCCCAAGCTCCGCGTCAATGTCATCAGAATATCCCGTTTTTCTTCTGAAGCGCGCGCACATAGGCCGTGATCGCCTTCATGTCAGTATCCGTTACACCGTCAACCGGCGGCATGGTCCCAAAGCGCCAGTGATGCGCCCTGACACCATTCTTGCCCGCCATCACGAAGGCCATGTCCGAATGGTGGCTGGGTTTGTAGATCTTGTGTACCAGAGGCGGGCCTTTCCCTTCACGACCCGCTGCGTTCGTCCCGTGGCAGGACGCACATTTCGTATTGGAAGCGCGCTTTCTCATTTGCCCGAGGGACGCCAAGTTTTCCGGCAGTTTCACCTCGAAGATGGGCGCCCCTTCAGCAATACCCGACGTGTTGGGCGGCGTCGTGGAATGCCCCGTCTGACTTGGTGCAGGACGCATGACCTGCCGTACAAGCGCACCGCTCCCGACGGCCAGAACTCCGGTGATGATCGAGCCAAGTCTGCTCATATTTCAGCGTCCATTTTAAAGATGGTTGGGGCAGCCGTATCGACGGCGCTCCGTACCTCACGATATTCGAATGAAGAACTTTCGCCATGGGATGGGATTAGCTGGTCAATTTTCTCGATCAATGGCTCTTGCAAAACGGGGCAGTGACCGTCGTCACACTTGACCTTTGATGTTAGAAGGAACCGGGACCTTTCAGGAAAACCCATTGTTGAATGTCGCATATTCGACCTCAAAACACCCCATAATTTTCGAAGGGAGGCTACGTTTTAGATCTCGAAGGTCAAGAAAAATCGACGTCTTAGGAGCCTAATTAATGTAGCGAAATGTATCCTTGATCTTTGATGGCAATCGCGCTTTTTTAAGTCACGAAAGGATTCGGGACTTATGCGGTTTTTCAGACTGACACGGATGGCTCATATCTTGTCGCTCATCGTCTTGATGCTAGCGGCCATGACGTTTGTCGTGTCTGAAGACGATTTGCCGCAAGAAGATTGGAGCCACGTTGCCGCGATGGACGTTCGTGATTGTGACGCACATCTTGTGGCGGACGATACTATCCCCGGTTGCCCTGGTATGATGGTGCATTGCGTCACTTTTTCTAACGTCGATCATGCGCTACCCGAACCGAAGCTCCTTGTTGTTCCCGTTTATCATGGGTCTCGCGCGGTCGACGCAGAAAGCTTGAAGCCGGAAGCGTCTTCGCCCCCTCCGCGAGTCTGAACGGGCTTCGATTCTCATCCCTGCATCTTACGGCTAAGGTTTCCGGTCTCGCCCAAATAAGAAACGGCGTGAACGTGTGACGGGCTCCCCTGTTGGGGTGGTCCTGAAACACCTCGGGTACTCGCGGGATCACTCCTCGGAAACTACTCGAGGTCTGCCTTGATCGGGCGAACCTTCGACTCAATCATCACAAAGGAGAAGAGTATGCGACTCTTCAAAGCAAAACAGTGTGCGCTTTCCGATACAGCGCTCAGTTCGTCGGAACATCTGGCAAAAGGTCTGTCCCGGCGTCAGTTCGGTTTGACTGCGGCTGCCGCGCTTGCCGTGCCGACGGTATTGCGCGCGCACGGATCGCCAAAGATCACATCGAAAGGGACCTATGATATCACTGTCGACCGGGTTCGGATAGATACTGGGAACTTTCGGAAAATGGGCGTCGGTTACAACAAGAGCCAGATTCCAACGATCCTGCGGTTCAAGGAAGGCGAGGAAGTCACCATAAACGTGACCAACAACCTCCGCGAGAGCACCTCAATTCATTGGCATGGGCTGATCCTGCCCTTCCAGCAGGACGGCGTCCCCGGTATCAGCTTCAACGGTATCGCTCCGGGTGAAACCTTCACCTACCGGTTTCCGATCCAGCAAGCGGGAACTTACTGGTTCCACAGCCACTCGGGCTTTCAGGAACCCGATGGTGCCTACGGGGCCATCGTAATCGAGCCGCGCGACGGTGAACGGATTCGGGCGGATCGTGATTATGTCGTGCAACTGGCCGACAAGCACCCGCATCCGGGCAGCCGGATTATGCGGAATCTCAAGAGGATGCCGGATTACTACAATCGCTCGCAACGCACCTTGCAGACCCTGATCGAGGACTCGCGTCAGGACAGTTTGAAAGCTGCGCTCAAGGATCGCGGAATGTGGGGCCGGATGCGGATGATGCCGACAGATATTGAGGATGTGCAGGGATTTACTGCCCTGATCAACGGGCGGAGCACCTCGCAGAACTGGACTGGGCTGTTCCGGCCCGGTGAGAAGGTCCGCCTGCGGATCGTCAATTCCTCGGCCATGACCTATTTCGACATGCGAATCCCGGGCCTGAAGATGACCGTGGTCCAGGCCGACGGCAACGACGTCAAACCGGTTACGGTGGACGAGTTGCGTGTTGCCGTGGCGGAGACATATGACGTCATCGTCCAGCCGCGGGAAAACAAGGTCTATAGCATCATTGCCGAGTCGATGGGCCGCACCGCCCTGGTTCGCGGGACGCTGTCACCAAAGGAGGGTTATGCCGGGGCGGTGCCACCTCTCCGACCCAAGCCTTTGCTCACCATGGCCGACATGAGCGGGATGATGGGGGGCATGGATATGGGTAACCACGTCATGCAGAACGTGGGTGGCATGCAAGACATGACTGGTATGGACCATTCGGCCATGCAGGACATGGATCATTCCAACATGGGTTCCGCGACCGCTCCAGCAGCGCAGGCAGTGGACCATTCGACCATGAAAGGCATGGACCATTCCAAGATGGAGATGTCGACGCAACCTGCGATGAAAGGTATGGACCACTCGCAGATGTCCGGTTCAAGCAAACCTGGCATGAAAGGGATGGATCATTCTGGCATGGCGATGTCAGAAGGAGGCGATCCGTTCTACGCACCCGGCAGCGGGCTGACGCCCAAAGCCTATAATGGCGGAAAGTTCTTGTCTTACAAGGATTTGCGCGCCGCACGGCCGCTCTATCGGAACCGTGCTCCGTCGCGCACCATTGAACTGCGTCTAACCGGAAATATGGAACGGTACATCTGGTCGATCAACGATGTAAAATACGAGGACGCTGATCCTATCGTGCTCAACTATGGCGAACGCGTGCGTATCCGGTTCATCAACGAAACGATGATGGCGCATCCGATGCACCTTCACGGGATGTGGTCGATCGTTGATACCGGTCAGGGTTCGCGCAATCCTATCAAGCACACGGTGAGCGTTCAGCCCGGCACCACGGTCGATATGGAAGTTGAGGTCGATGCTCCCGGACAATGGGCCTTCCATTGCCACCTCTCCTACCACGCCGACGGGGGTATGTTCCGCAAAGTCGTGGTCAGAGGGCGCCCGGCCTGAGCCAGTCAATACAAGGAAAATCATGATGAAACGTTTCAAACTGGCCGGACTAGCCGGCCTCCTTCTGCCCCTGGCTCAGATTGCACACGCTGAGCCTCTGATCTGGGGCTTTCAAGCTGAGCAGTTCGAGTATCGCTCGATGGATGGCGAGGATGCCTTTGTCTGGGATTTTGATGCCCTCGCGGGAACAGATGAGCTGAAATTCGTCTGGCGAAGCGAGGCGGAGCTTGGACTAACATCGGATGATTTCGAGAAGCTAGAAAACCAGATTCGTCTGCAGTTCCCGATCTCGACGTTCTTCGACGCCGTTCTGGGGGCTTATGCGGACACTCCGAACGGTGCTCCCGACCGCTACGCTGGCGTGGTGGGCGTGAAGGGACTTGCACCGCAGTGGTTCGAGATCGATGCCGATTTCTTCATCTCTGATCACCCCTTCTTCCGTTTCGAGGCAGAGTATGAGGCGCTATTGACCAATCGCCTGATCCTCACGCCGAGCATCGAGGTTGATCTGCCTCTCAAGGATGATCTTGCGCGCGAACGCGGCGCGGGCGGTGCGGTAGTCGAGATCGGTGCACGGCTCAGCTACGATGTCATCGACCGCGCGTTCTCTCCCTACATCGGCGTGAACTATGAAGCCTCGTTTGGCGATACCAAGGATATTCTGCGCGCCAATGGCGACGATACGGATGCATTCTCGATTGTGATTGGTACGCGTCTGATGTTCTGAAAATTGGCCGCTCCGGTTGTAGGCTGGGGCGGCCTGAAGATGTCCTTCTTCACAGAAGATGCATAGAAGCAAAATAACCAAACTGGAAAGGAGGCCATTATGAGCGCACAGGGACACGCAGGTCACATGCCGCAGAGCGGTCGCGGCATGGCAATTTCAGCTTGGTTAACGGGTGTATATTTCGTCATTGAGATGGCAATCGGCCTTTGGACCGGCTCCATCGCGGTGATCTCGGATGCGTTCCACACCTTCTCTGCTGTGGGTGGCGTTCTTGTGGCCATAGTTGCGGCGCGGCTCGCCCATCGTCCGGCAGATGAGAATCGCAGTTTTGGCTGGTATCGCGCAGAAATCATCGGCGCGCTGGTCAATGGCGGTTTCCTCCTTGCCATGGCAGTCGTTGTGATCGTGATGGCTGCAATGCGGCTAGGGTCTCCTATTGATCTGCCGACCGGTCCAATGCTTTGGGCAGCGGCTGGAGGTCTTGTGACCGAGTTCATATCGCTCGGGTTGATATGGAAGCAGAGCCGCAGCGATCTGAACGTCAAGGGTGCGCTCTGGCATATCATTCAGACATTCGTTGGGAGTCTGTTGATCATCATCACTGCGTTGGTCATAAAATTCACGGGTTTTCTGCTCATTGATCCAATTCTCGGCATGGCTTTCGGGTTCGTGCTGGTTTGGGCAAGCTGGGGGATCCTGCGGGATTCCATGCACTTACTCATGGAGGGCACCCCCAGCGATGTAAGCCTTGGCGAGGTCACGCGAAACCTGGAGGCGGTAGATGGTGTCGCGGACGCACATCACGTCCACGCCTGGGCGCTGACCAGCGGCAGATATGTCTTTTCGGCTCATTTGCGTGCCCGGCAAGGGATTGATCCGCAGCAGGTTCTAAAGGCCGCCCATAGTATGTTGCGAGAGCGTTTTGGTTTCTTTTTCGTCACGTTACAGGTCGAAGACCGCTGCCTTGACGAAAGTGGCGCTGAAACCATCGACATAACCTCGGACGTGAGGCCCAATCACGTCTGACTGCCCCCGACACGCACCTGCGGCTGCCGGGACGCGCGATTGCCAAATCTATTTGGGCGCTGCGGGATCTTCAGCCACGCTTCTCACCATATCGGATACCGGATATGAAAACCGTATTGCTTCTACTTCTGATCACCTTGTCCGAGGCGACGATCGGTGTCTTCGTCAAGTTGACCGATGGCAGAATACCCATTCAAACTTTGAATTTTTACGCGATCCTGACAGCGGCTGTTTTCTTGATGCTTACGCTGCCAGTCGCCACAGGTCGACCGATCCGGCTGCCTTTGGGAAATCTGAAGGACACCGCTGTCATCGGTGTTCTTATTGCGACGCAGATCAGTGTATTCAATTACGCCATGACGCTGGTGCCGATTGCCAATGCGGTCATTTTCTGGAGCGTAGCGCCCTTCTTCACCTTCATATTCTCGGCGTTCTTCCTCGGCGAGAGGGCCGGCTTTGGCCATATCCTCATATTCGGTATTGCGATTGTCGGTATCGTACTCGCCAAACCCCTGGCAGGCGGGTACATGATCGGCAATCTCGTCGCGCTGACGGATGGCGCGATCTATGCGGCGATGATCACCTACATGCGATATGAGGGCAAATCAGAGACGGGCAACGACATCGCGTGGTCGATGTTGACGGCCGCCTTTGTCTTGTCGCCGGCGCTGTTGATCTACGGCACCGGCGATGTACTGGGCATGGCGGAGAACGAGAGGCTGGGCATCATCGTACCGGCTGGTGTATGGGCGCTGGCGCTTGGGTTGGTATCTACGGGATTTGCCTATTTCGGAATCTCTATCGTCCTAAAGACGTTAAATGCGAACGTCTATTCCCTCGTCGACATCATCGTCTCACCTGTCGTCGCGAGTACACTGGGTTTTCTGGTCTTTGCCGAGGTCCCGGCCAAGGGCATGATCTATGGTGGCGCGCTGTTGCTTTTGGCCGGGTTTCTGCTGACGCGGATGATGACCCGTGATCGGCCCGATATAGCGGCCCACCCCTGTCAGTGCGCAGAGTGACAAGCGCTGTGGAGCTTGACGAGTAAGGCCGCTGCCACGCCCCTCGCTACCTACCAGATCGCTAAGCCGTTTAAGCAGGCGATTGGTCAGCTCTATGATGTTGGCCCGCTGTGCACGTTCTCACTGGCGCTCGGTGAAGGCGAGGCCCGGCAATTGTGGGGGTTCAAGAAAAGCCAGTTTGGTCATTCGGATTCGAGTGCCAGAGTTGTCTTTGGAAGCGCGAATCGAATCCGTGTGAGGAACTTCTGCCCAGCATTTCGATACAAAACGTTACACCAAAGTCTGGAGGCACCAGCTGACACGGGCCTTTGTAAATCATACCTCGGGGTGGTGATTCAGCAATAAAGGAGATCACCATGTTTCGACACTCATTTCTCGCCCTGTCGGTGGTAGCTGCAACCGCGCTCGGTGGGGCCGCTTATGCGCAAAACGACCATGGTCATGGTTCCAAACCCAAACCCGCCGGAGGTGGAATGATGATGCAGGGCGACGGCTCCGGCATGATGGGCGATATGCCCGGGATGGGCGACATGCCCGGCATGATGAAGATGATGATGAAGATGCACCGCATGCATGGCGACATGATGGATGGCGGCATGATGGGCGGCCACGGCGGCGGCATGATGCCGATGCTCGACGCCGATGGTGACGGCAACGTGACGCCGCAGGAGATGCGGGAACAGCTGCAGGCCAAACTGTCCGAATATGATAGCGATGGTGACGGCACGCTGTCCATCGCCGAGTTCGAGGCGCTGCACAGCGCGATGATCCGCGAGAAGATGGTCGACCGGTTTCAGCATCTGGACGCGGATGGAGACGGCGCCATCACCGGCGATGAAATGACCGCCCCGGCCAAGAAGATGGAGCGCATGAAGAAGATGCGTTCCGGCATGGGCCAGATGCAGCAGGGCCAAGCTGGCAGCGGCCAGGGCATGGGCTCCGGCATGGGCTCCGGCATGGGCAATTCCGGCGGCACCGGCAGCAACTGAGGATAGCGGCGCCGGCCCCCGGGCCGGTGCTGTCGCCACTCCCGAAACAGGAAATCGACATGATGGGTTTTGGAATGGGCGGCCTGTGAATGCTGCTCATCTTCGTATTGGCTGTGCTGGGGGTCTTGGCACTGGTTAAATACCTGTCCAAGCGAGCGAAAAGGCAATCGCAATGAGCTATACCTATGATCGCACTCTGCAAGGCGCCGATATCGACGAAGCGGAATCCCGAGTCCGTGAGGCGCTGGCCGAGAAAGGCTTCGGCGTCTTGACCGAGATCGACGTCAAGGCGACGATGAAGAACAAGATTGGTGCCGACATGGCGCCCTATCGCATCCTCGGGGCCTGCAACCCGGACATGGCGTACAAGGCCATCGAAATCGAGCCGCGCGTTGGCGCGATGCTGCCCTGCAATGTCGTCCTTCGAGACGTCGAAGGCGGCACCGAGATCAGTGCCATCGACCCGGTGGCATCCATGCAGGCCATCGAAAGCAATGCGCTGCACGGGGTCGCGGGTGAAGTTCGTGACATTATGCGAGCAGTGGTCAACGCCGCCTGACGGCGCGTCGGCATCAGACCTTGACCTTCCAGCGGCTGGAATCTCTATGGTTAAATGGAACCGCCGAATCGACCAGTTAAAATGGGGTACCCGCAAGATGACAACCGACGAAACCCGGACCTGGACCCTTGTCCGAACGCTGGGGCCGAGCGCCGTCGGGGCAGGGCTGTTCCTCGCCTTCGCGCCGGTGCACCTGCTGGTGAGCGAGGACGTCTCGGTGGCGATCGCGGCCCTGACCTTGGCCCTGATCGGGGGGACCTATATCGGCTTCGGCGCGTCCGACGGTGCCACACGGATCTTCTGGATGGAGCTTGGCGTCGCCATCTTCTACGCCATCGTGGCGCTGGCCGGCTTGCTGTGGTCCCCGCTCGCGCTGCCGCTCGGGCTGGCGGCGCATGCCGTCTGGGACCTGCTGCACCACAACGGGGCGTTCGGCGCGCCCGTGCCGAAATGGTACATCCCCTTCTGCGTCGTCTTCGACCTGCTCGCCGCCGCGTTCTTTCTTGTACTTTATCTGGAATGAGGCCCGTTTGTTGGCGCATGGCATCCCCGTCCGAACCATCGTGAAGATCGCCGTGGCGACCGTACTCATTGCGGCCGTCGCGGCGCTGTTTCTCGGCCCACTCTCCGGGCTCGTCGAAAGCCTGAGCGGCGAACGGGTCTCGGCCTGGGTGAATGCCGCAGGTGCATGGGGGCCCACCGTCATCATCCTGCTGATGACGGTCGCCATCGTCGCGACGCCGATACCGAGCGCCCCCATCGCCCTCGCGGCGGGTGCGGCATATGGCCATACGATCGGCACCATTTACATCGTCATCGGGGCCGAGCTGGGCGCGATGGTGGCTTTCGCGCTGGCGAGGCTCCTCGGCCGGGACGTTTTGACCAGGTGGCTCGGCGACAGCGTGGACAGGGGGTGGCTGGGCTCGCAGAACGCGCTGACGTTCACGGTGTTCGCCAGTCGGCTGATGCCCTTCATCTCGTTCGATATCGTGAGCTACGCCGCCGGGCTGAGCTGCCTCCACTTCTGGCGGTTCGCCCTCGCGACCCTCGCCGGAATCATCCCGGCCAGTTTCATCCTGGCCCATTTCGGCAACGAAGCGGTCAGCGGCGAGCCCGGGCGGGCCGCCTGGGCGGCCGTCGGACTGGGCGTGCTGACCCTGACCCCGCTTGTCGTCGTGGCAATCAGGGAGCAGCGCCGTAAGGAGGCAGCGCATGACTGACCCGCGCACATCACCGCAGCAACCCGCGCCGTTCCACTGGAGGACGGTGCGCTGGTGCCTGAGGCGGGAACTGCGCCGGACCTGTCGCTGGCATCTGGCGAACCGGACGCTTTACGACGAGGACGGCGGCACGATGCGCTGGCTGCGGCAGGACAGGGACAGGTTTCTCGAGACTTTGGACCGGGTCGTTGAAGAGATGCGGGAGATCGCCGGGCTGCACGCCCTCCCCAACAGCGGAAGCCGTCTGATGGTCGAACTCGCCGTCTATACCCTCGCCGCCGATGCGGCGCTGCGACGGCACGGGGTCGGAACGGATTGCGCGCATTCGGTCGTGGCCGATATCGGTTGGGATCTCTACAGCCGCATGCTGCGCCTGTCATCGCTACCTGCGCGGGTCGTCAGCCGCAATCCCGGACGCAGGCTGCGCTGGACGATTCGAACCCTGCTGGTTTTTCCGTTCCGCCCGGTCGGCGCACCCGGCTACGAAACGCGCGTCTTCCGGAAGGGTGACGATCTGCAAACGCATTTCACCCATTGTCCTCCGCAGAGTTTCGCGCGCAAGGTGGCGACGCGCCGCGCGGACCCCGAACTGCTGGAGGCGTTCCGACAGAGCTGGTGCCTCTATGACTGGCCCGGCGCGGATATCATCGCCGGCGACGGCCGGCGGGGACACTACCGCAGGCCCAGGACGCTCTCGGCCGGTGATCCGGTTTGTGACATGTGCTGGCGCGCGCGCGGCGCGAGGCCGTCGGCCCGATCCGGCGATACCTATGATCAGGCGGAGGCATTGAAATGAAGTCGGAATACAAGGCGAACAGCATCACACTGGCTGGCGCGATTGCGATGGGCACGGGCGTGATGATCGGAGCGGGCATCTTCGCGCTGACCGGGCAGATCGCGCAGCTTGCCGGGCCGCTCTTTCCACTGTCGTTCATCGCGGGTGCGCTCGTCACCGCGTTCAGTGCCTACACCTATGTCAAGATGTCAAATGCCTACCCCTCGGCCGGCGGCATTGCGATGATCCTTCAAAAGGCCTATGGCCGCACGACCATCGCCGCGGCCGCCGCGCTTCTGATGGCGTTGTCAATGGTCATCAACGAAAGCTTGGTGGCACGGACCTTCGCCACCTACCTGCTGGAAGGCATGGGGCTCGAGCGAACGGGATGGGCCTTGCCGGCCCTCGGCGTAGGGCTGATCGTCTTTTCCTACTTCATCAACGCGGCAGGCAACCGATCCGTTGGCCTGTTCTCCATCGTCATGGCCATCCTGAAGGTCGGCGGCATCGCGTTGTTCGGCGCGGCCGCGCTCTGGGCGGGTGGCGTCTCGTTCGAGGCGGCGACGGACGGTCAATCGACACAGATCGGCGGTTTCGTCGCCTCCGTAGCCCTGTCGATCCTGGCCTTCAAGGGGTTCACCACAATCACCAACAGCGGGGCGGAAGTGACCGACCCATGCCGCAATGTCGGCCGGGCGATCATCGCCTCCATCGGCATCTGTGTGATCGTCTACCTTCTGGTCGCCTTCGCCGTCGGCTCCAGCCTGACCCTGGAGGAGATCATCGCGGCCAAGGACTATGCGCTGGCCGAGGCCGCAGGGCCGACCCTGGGCCGGACGGGCTTTTACCTGACGGTTCTTCTGGCGATCGTCGCCACATCCTCAGGGCTGATCGCGAGCATCTTCGCGGTGTCACGCATGCTGGCCATGCTGACCGACATGAAGCTGATTCCCCATAGCCATTTCGGAATGAAGGGTGCGATTCGCGATCACACCCTTATCTACACGGTGGTGATCGCGGGCTTCCTGACCGTATTTTTCGACCTCAGCCGGATCGCGTCTCTGGGGGCGTTTTTCTACCTTGTCATGGACATCATCATCCACTGGGGCGTGTTCCGCCATCTCCGGCACGAGATCGGCGCCGCGGGGGCCGTCCTGGTGACAGCGATTACCCTGGATATCGTCGTACTGTCGGCCTTCGCGGTGCTGAAATGGCAAAGCGACCCGCTGATCGTATTCATCTCCCTCGTGTTGATGGCAGCTGTCTTCGCCTTTGAACGGTTCTACCTGCGCCACCTGCGGGACGGCGATGCCCACCATGACTCTCACGCTGAAACCTATAAGGACAAGACATGCTGACCGCTGCCATCCCGTTCCCGGATATCGGCACCGAACTTTTTTCGGTCGATATCGGTGGCTTTCACCTGGCGCTGCGCTGGTATGCGTTGGCCTATATCGTGGGCATTCTCATTGGTTGGCGGCTTTGCGTCCGCGCGGTCAGGCGGGCTGCGCTGTGGCCGGAGTCGGGGCCGCCAATGACCGCGAAGCAGCTCGAGGACTTTCTGACATGGATGATACTGGGGGTGATCCTTGGCGGGCGCCTCGGCTTCGTCCTGTTCTACCAGCCGCAATACTACTTTCAAAACCCTTTGGAAATCCTGATGGTCTGGCAGGGCGGCATGTCGTTCCATGGCGGCTTTCTTGGCGTGGCGATCGCGGCGACCGTGTTCTGCATCCGCGAAAAGACCCCGATTCTTGGAACCACGGACCTCTTGGCCCTAGCGACGCCTCCGGGCCTCTTTCTGGGGCGCCTCGCCAATTTCACCAATAACGAGCTTTGGGGGCGTCCGACGCAGATGCCCTGGGGCGTGACCTTTCCCGGCGATATGGCCCAGTCCTGCCCGGGGGTCGAAGGGCTGTGCGCAAGGCATCCCTCGCAGCTCTACGAGGCGCTTCTCGAAGGCTTGGTGTTGGGCATCCTGCTGCTGGTTCTGGCGTGGCGAAAAGGTTGGCTGAAAAGGCCCGGCGCCCTTACGGGGATGTTTCTTGCTGGCTATGGCCTGTCCAGGGCCTTCGTCGAGTTCTTCAGGCAACCGGACATGCAGTTCGTGAGCGAGGGAAACCCGGTCGGACATGCCCTGCATTTCGGAGACTGGGGTCTGACCATGGGGCAGGCGTTGTCTTTTCCGATGGTCCTGATCGGGTTGGGGCTGATCTGGTGGGCTTTCAGACCGCCGGCAGGGAACACGGCGCAGAGGGTGGACCGAACCGCCTGACCTTCCGGTCGACCGGTGTCGGTGTTGGCTCGGGGCGCGGCTGCCCCAGCCGCTCGCCACCCCGCCGGTGGTGCTGTGTTCGCGCTCAGTCCGCCTCGGCGATCATCGTTCCCGCGCGGCCTTCCAGCATGGCAAGCGCATCCTCCAGGCGGCCCACGGAGGCGAAACGCGCGCGATCGGATACGAAAGTCGCGGCGGCGGCCACCTTGGGTGCCATCGACCCGTCGGGCAGATCGAGATGCCCGGCGTCTTCCGGCGTTATCCTGTCGATGGCAGATTGCGCCTCGGTGCCGAAATCGCGAAACACGGCCTCGACATCCGTCAGCAGCAACAGCGCGTCGGCGTTCAGCTTGTGCGCCAGAAGGGCTGTGGCGTGATCCTTGTCGATCACCGCCTCGATCCCGATCAGCGATCCGTCCGGCCGACGGACGACCGGAATGCCGCCGCCACCTGCACAGATCAGCGTCACGTCCTGCTCGAGCAGGAGCTGGAGCACCCGCAAATCCGGAATGTCCATCGGCATGGGTGAGGGCACAACACGCCGCCAGTGCGCACCATCCGCGGCGATGCTCCAACTCCGCGCCTGCGCAAGCCGTTCGGCTTCGGCCTTGTCATAGACCGGGCCGATGAACTTGGTCGGTCTGGCGAAGGCAGGGTCCTTGGGGTCGACCTCGACCTGGGTCAGCAGTGTCGCGACCGGGCGGTCGTGGCCTAGGGCGTTCTCGAGCTCCTGCTCTATGAGATAGCCGATCATGCCGTCAGTTTCCGCCCCCAGCACATCCAGCGGGAACACCTCATCGGGTTTATAGGCGGCACCCTGAAGTGCCAACAGGCCGATTTGCGGCCCGTTTCCATGAGTGACAACCAGTTGGTGGCCGGCCTCGATGATCCGTGCCAGCGATGCCGCCGCAGTGGCGACGTTGGCGCGTTGGGCCTCTGCGGTCAGAGGTTCGCCGCGCTGCAACAGCGCATTCCCCCCGAGGGCTGCGACAACCAGCATGGCCTTACGTTCCAAGCGTGGCGACGAGCACCGTCTTGATGGTGTGCAGCCGATTCTCGGCCTGATCGAAGACAATGGAGGCCGGGCTTTCGAAAACCTCTTCGGTGACTTCCATCGCCGTGATGCCGAATTGGCTGGCGATTTCGGCACCAAGCTCGGTCTCGGCATTGTGGAACGCCGGTAGGCAATGCATGAACTTGGTCCTCGGATTGCCGGTTTGCGCCATTACCTGCTTTGTCACCCGGTAAGGTTTGAGCAGATCTATTCGCTCAGCCCATTTTTCTTTTGGTTCGCCCATTGAGACCCAAACATCAGTGTAAATGAAGTCGACGCCCTGCGTCGCGTCGTCTACCGCATCGGTCAGCATTAGCCGAGCACCGGTTCGATCAGCAATTTCTGTGGCCTCGCTGCGTATTGCTTCCGTTGGCCAGAGGTTTTCCGGCGCACACAAACGCACGTCCATGCCCATCTTGGCGCCGCCAATCAGCAGGCTGTCACCCATGTTGTTGCCCGCATCGCCCATGAAGCAATAGGCGATCTCGCGCAGCGGCTTGTCGGAATGTTCCTGCATGGTCAGGAAATCGGCGAGAATCTGCGTCGGGTGGAACTCGTCCGTCAGCCCGTTGTAGACCGGCACACCGGCATATTGCGCCAGCGTTTCGACAATGGGCTGGCCGAAACCGCGATATTCGATCGCGTCATAGACGCGCCCCAGAACGCGGGCGGTGTCCTTGACGGTTTCCTTCCTGCCAAGATGCGACCCCGAAGGACCAAGATAGGTGACATGCGCGCCCTGATCGTGGGCCGCGACCTCGAACCCCACGCGGGTGCGCGTGCTGTCCTTCTCGAAGATCAGGGCGATTTCCTTGCCGGTCAGGCGCGGGACCTCATAGCCGCCATACTTGGCGGCCTTGAGATCGGCCGAGAGTTTCAGAAGAAAGGCGATCTCCTGAGAACTGAAATCGCGCAGCGTCAGGAAATGGCGGTTTCGAAGATTGTAGGACATGGGATTTCCTTGTCGTCGGGGTGCTCAGATTGCGTCGCGGATGGTTGGGCAGCTCATGCAGTGGCTGCCGCCCCTGCCCCGGCCAAGTTCGGCACCCGGGATGGCCAGAACCTCGATCCCGGCCCCCTTCAGCGCGGCGTTTGTGTCGTCGTTGCGGTCATAGCCGATGACGACGCCGGGGCGCAGCGCCAGCACATTGTTGCCGTCATTCCACTGTTCGCGCGATTGCTCCGCGGCGTCGGCCCCGCCGGTGGGCACCAGATGCAGTTTCTTGTAGCCTAGGATCTCCGCCGTGATCTCGAACAGGTGGCGGGCGTCGCGACGGATATCGAGCGCCGCCTTGCCGGCACCCGGGCGCAGGTCATAGCAGGTAATGGCATCCGCCACTTCCTTGAACGTGGTCACGACATCGCCGCCGCAATGAGTGAAAACGGTGTCCAGATGCATCGCTGCGCGAACTGGGCATCTGGCAGGCGATGACGCGCGTCACGTCGCCACCCTCGAACAACGCCTCGGCCAGTTGGCCCACCGCCTGTGGCGTCGATCGTTCGCCCATGCCGACCATGAGGACACCGTGGCCGATGGGCATGATGTCACCGCCTTCCAGCGTGGCGGTGCCGAACTCGCGCGTCGGATCGCCGAACAGGACCCTTACCCGACCCGCGAATGTCGGATGGAACCGGTAGACTGCCGCCATCAGCAGCGTTTCGGGTCGCCGTGCCGCAAAATGCATCGGGTTCAGGCTGACGCCGCCATAGACCCAGGCCGAATTGTCGCGTGTAAAGATGAAATTCGGTAGCGGCGGCAGCACGAAACCGTGCGGGCCGAGATAACTGCCGAACATGCCGGAGGGCGTGAACGGCAGATTGTCCACCGTGATGCCGCCTACCAGAAACCGCGCAAGATCGGTTCCGGGCAGGGCTTCCATCCAGCCGCGCAGATCATCCCGCATCCCGACGCCCACGTCATTGCGGGTGATACGGTGATCAAGCACCCATTTGCGCGCCTCGGAAATGTCCAGCGTCTCGCCCAGCAGCACCATCGCATCGTGTCGTTCCTGCGCTGATCGGTCTGGCGCTTCTCGCGGCCACTGGCATGCTCGCCGCTCTGAAACTCTGGCCAGCGAGCGATCCCGTGGAGCTTGAACACACGCACGACAACCTGCCACTTGATCATCCCCACTTGAAGGGGCATCGCAGGCACAGCCATGCTCTGGTGATCGACGAAAGCCATCCTCGCTGGGCCACACATTTCTGAGCGTTAGCGATTTGACGGAGGGACTGTCTAATCAAGATGGTTCGCAAATCTGTGAAAGAGGGAAGCCGATACCAGAGCGGCCAAAACAAACCAGCCAGAAGGATCATCAATTTATGTACACACGAAGCGCACTTCTTCTCACAACCGTCTTGGCCCTTGGGGCTTGCTCGGAGTCTTTCTCGAATTCACAAAACGCGTCGTCACGCCCGCCGTTACCGGAAAATATCCTGGAACTGGCAGCACCGAACCAAGACCTCGCGACCGCCTATCTGCGGCCCGAGGACAACTGCTACTGGTACATGCACGCGAGTCCGGTTGAAACAACGCGATTGCCGCTCAGGACGATCGAGGGAAACCCGATTTGCGTCAAACGGGCCGAGTAAGCGATCTCTGGGAATGCCCGCAACCGGCTTGTCGCTTCCGTCCGCTTGGGAGGGATCGATAACGTATCATCGACCTAGTGGTGCCCACATGGCAGGCTATTTCAATGGATAGATTTTTCTCTATCAGTATGCCCGCGGCTCAGTTTGTTAGAAATGTCCTGCTGTTCAGCTTCGCTGCATTACTGCCGGTCCTGTTGCTCTATGTCTTACTGGCTCCGGGCTTTGCTCCGGCTCTTGCTGCCGGCGGACCGGCAGTAATGCGCTTTCTAAGGCAGGTTACGACCAACGGTTTGCCCGTGGTTTTTGCCGTCAACTATGTCAGTTTTTTCCTGTTCGCCATGACGACGCAACCAAAGGCGGGCTCAAGAGACACGGCGTTTTTCGTGCTGGTCGATGTCTTGCTCAGAGCCCTTCTCTTTCCAGGTCTCCACGTGCTTATATACGTTCTATCTGCCGACTGGTTCGGGTCATTCGGCGGCAATCGTTCAACCGCTTTGGCGGTTGTATCCCCGACTCTTGCGCGTTCGGCGTTTTTCGAGAACATCTCCGGCGTTTACCTCTATGCGACTATGATAAGCGCGTTGCCGCTCTACGTCTCGGCTCTCGGGCGGTCGGAATTTCTTGGACCGGTTGTTCGTCGCTTACCCATGAACACGGGCGTGATGTTGCTTGCCTTGGCTGCGTTTGCCTTTTCGGTCGGGCTGATCACGATCGGCGCACAAGCCATCGCAGCTCTTCAGGCCAGGTGACGGCAGGCTAATCACCGTGGGCGTGTGCAGCTTGCGGTGCCATCCACTTCGACAAGTAAACGCGCTCGAAGGCGAACACGGCGATCATCCCGACAGCGGCGTAGAGAACGATCATCAGGTCGCTTTGAAGCTTCATCACGGTGAAAGCTGCCAGTACAATCGCATCGAGCGACAGGGCACTCAAAAGCACGATACCGGAGGCGCCCACATCTGTTCGACGATAGCGGAACACGCCCCAGTGTATGATCATGTCCATTACAAGGTAGAAGAAGGCGCCGAGGGATGCGATCCGGCCCAGGTCGAAAAGCACGGCCAGCGCTGAAGCGATGACAACGGTATAGACCAGCGTGTGGCGTTGGATTGGGCCGGACATACCAAAGTGGCTGTGCGGAATCATTTCCATGTCGGTCAGCATCGCCAGCATACGCGACACCGCAAAGACGCTGGCCAGAACGCCTGACGCGGTTGCGACAGCAGCCAGGACTACTGTGAGTATGAAGCCGGTTTGTCCAAGGGCGGGCTGCGCCGCTTGTGCCAGTGAATAGTCACGCGCGGAGATGATCTCCTCGATCGTCAGACTCGAACCAACCCCGAAGGCGACCAACAGGTAAATGACGACGCAGATCCCGATCGAGAACATGATTGCTCGGCCAACGTTGCGGTTGGGTTCGGTGATCTCGGCCCCGCTGTTGGTGATCGTCGTGAACCCTTTGAAGGCCAGGATAGCCAGCGCCGTGGATGCTATGAAACCAGTTATACCGTAGGATTGAGGCGTCTCGGAGGCCGCGGCGAACGCAAAACCACTGGACCACAGGGCCGCGATGCCGAACAGAGCTATGCCTCCGATCTTGATTGCTGCCATGATCAGCGAGAACAGCCCGACCGAGCGGTTTCCGGCGATGTTCACCAGAAAGGCGAAAACGATCACGGCCACGGCCAGAGCGGGGACCAGTGGGCCACCTTCGATGTCGAAAGGGCGCAAGACATAGGTGGCGAAGGTCCGGGCGACGAGGCTTTCCGCGATCACCATGCTGAGCGCCATCAGCAGCGCGGCGCCGCCTGCGACAGCTCCGGTGCCATAGCACTTCTGCAGAATCATGGCGATGCCACCGGAGGACGGCCATTTGTTCGACATCCTGATGTAGCTGTAGGCGCTGAAGCTTGTGACGACCGCGCCGGCGATGAATGCAAGCGGGAACAGAGGGCCGGCGAGCTGCGCGATTTGCCCCGTCAACGCAAAGATCCCGGCGCCAATCATCACGCCTGTTCCCATCGCAATGGCTCCGCCCAGACTGATGGACCCTTCGCGGTACGTGTCTTGTTCGCTCTGCATAAATTGTCCCCTTCTAATTTTGGTTCGTCCGAACGCTGTTGCGCTACTAAATACGAACGCCGCGAAGACGCAGCGAATTGAGCACCACCGAGATCGATGATGCGCTCATGGCGAAGGCAGCAAACATCGGGCTGATGAGGATGCCAAAGAAGGGAAACAGAACTCCCGCTGCGACCGGCACGCCGGAGGCATTGTAGATCAGCGCGAAGAACAGGTTTTGACGGATGTTGCGCATGGTGGCCCGGGCGAGCCGCCGCGCGCGCACGATACCATCGAGGTTGCCCTTGACGAGAGTGATGCCGGCACTTTCGATGGCCACATCTGCACCAGTGCCCATGGCGATGCCGACATCGGCCTGTGCAAGAGCCGGCGCGTCATTGACGCCGTCCCCGGCCATTGCCACCTTGTGACCTTCGGCCTGCAATTCCTTGATGATCCGCGCCTTGTCCTCGGGCAGTACGTCGGCCCGGATCTCGTCGATGCCGAGCCGGGCACCGATCGCCTTGGCTGTGCGCTCGTTGTCGCCGGTCGCCATGATGACCCGGAACCCAAGTTCATGCAGGTCCTGGATGGCGGCAGGGGTTGTTTCCTTCACCGGGTCGGCGACAGCGACAAGACCGGCAATGTCGCCGTCCAGCACCACGAACATCACCGTCTCACCCTCGTCGCGGCGGGCATTGGCCTTGGCGGTCAACTCGTCCGCCTCGAGCCCCAATTCGCGGATCATCGCCAGATTGCCGAGCGCGACCGCTTTGCCGTCAACGACCCCCTTGACGCCCTTGCCAGTGACCGCCTCGAAGTCCCGCGCCTCGTCCATTTTGACATCTCGCTCCTCCGCACCCCTGACGATCGCTTCGGCCAAGGGGTGCTCCGATCCGCGCTCAAGCGATGCGGCGAGACGCAAGACCTCGGCTTCGTCGTGGCCGGGTTGCGGGAGTACGTCGACAAGCCGCGGTTTGCCCATCGTCAACGTGCCGGTCTTATCGACGATCAGGGTATCGACTTTCTCGAACCGCTCCAACGCCTCGGCGTTCTTGATCAGCACCCCTGCCTGAGCGCCCCGTCCTGTCGCTGTCATGATCGACATCGGTGTCGCCAGGCCAAGCGCACAAGGACAAGCGATGATCAGAACCGCCACCGCCGAAATCAATGCGTAGGAAAGCGCAGGCGCGGGTCCCCAGATCGCCCAGGCGATGAAGGACAGGGCCGCGATACCGATGACGGCCGGAACGAAATATCCCGCCACCTTGTCGGCATATTTCTGGATCGGGGCGCGCGAGCGCTGCGCGTTCGACACCATCTCGACAATTTGAGCCAGCATCGTGTCGGACCCAACACGCGTCGCCTCCATCACCAGGCTGCCAGTGCCGTTGATCGTCGCACCGGTCACCGGGTCGCCTTCGGTCTTCTCGACCGGCACAGGTTCACCGGAGATCATGCTTTCGTCGATCGAGGACCGGCCGTCCAGAACCACGCCATCGACAGGCACCTTGTCACCGGGCCGTACGCGCAGCCGGTCGCCGACCTGTACGTCCTCGAGCGGGATCTCCTCTTCGGAGCCATCGTCCCGCATGACCCGCGCGGTCTTGGCGGCCATATCGAGTAGCGCACGGATCGCCTTGCCGGTTCCTTCACGGGCGCGCAATTCCATCACCTGACCGAGCAGCACGAGCGTCACGATCACCGCCGCCGCCTCGAAGTAGACGCCGACATGGCCTTCGGAGTCTCGGAACCCATCAGGGAATATGTCCGGTGCGAAAACGGCAACGACGCTGAAGAGCCAGGCGGCTAGAACGCCCATGCCGATCAGGGAAAACATGTTGAGGTTCAATGTGCGGAAGGAAATCCATCCGCGTTCCAGAAACGGCCAGCCGCACCACAAGACCACTGGCGTTGCCAGGATCAATTCGATCCATTGTGTAGTGCTTTCGCCAAAAAACGTCCGGACTGCGGGGAAACCGACGAATGGCCCCATCGTGAGGACAAGGAGCGGGATCGTCAGGACTGTGCCGGCCCAGAACCGCCGTGTGAAATCCACCAGTTCGGGATTTGGACCTTCATCGCCGGGCACACCGGATTCCAGTTCCAATCCCATACCACAGATCGGACACGCGCCCGGATCAGGCTGCCGCACCTGAGGGTGCATCGGGCAGGTGTAAATGGGACCATCATGTCCAGTGGGAACCAGATCATATCGGCCATCCGCCGGCGCGGCACCCGCGTGGTGGTCGTGATGATCATGTGCGGAATGAAGCTCGAGCTCCGATTCCGGCACGAGATGCATCCCGCATTTCGGACATTTGCCGGGCTCAAACTGCCGCACCTCAGGGTGCATGGGGCAAACGAATACCGAGGAAGCTGCTGTGGTTTCAGAACTGTCGGGGGTGCTCATTTTGCGGTCCTTTCCGAGAATGCTTCTCTTGCTTGGGGCTTCCATCCACAGGAGGGTCAAGAGAGATCAGTACGGCGATTACATTGCGGCTCTGCGGGGTGGCGCTGTCCGGCCCCGTTCCCGCCGGGCGAACACGATCAACGCCAGCCCGACCAGCGCCATTGGCATGGAGAGCAACTGGCCCATGGTCAAACCCCACTCACCAAAATGAAGCGCATGGCCGATCGGGTTGTCCGCCGTCACAAATTGTTGGTCCGGTTGCCGGAACATCTCGACGAAACTTCGGGCAAGACCATAGCCGGTCAGAAACACGCCAGCCAAGGCACCGGGCATTTTCAGCCAGCCCCGGCCCCAAGCGAGATAAATGAGCAGCATTCCAAGAATGAGCCCCTCCAATAGCGCCTCGTACAGCTGGGACGGGTGTCGGGCGCAGAGGCCACTAATCCCTGGGCAGGCCTGCGCGACTTCGCCGGGAAAGATCACCGCCCAGGGAACGTCCGTCGGCCGCCCCCACAACTCATTGTTGGTGAAGTTCGCCAGCCTCCCAAGAAACAAGCCTGGCGGTGCCGCCAAAGCCAGCAAGTCGCCAGTGCTGAGCAAAGACGCGTTCTGTCGAAGGCAGAACAGCAAGGCAGCGATGACAACGCCCGCGAACCCCCCGTGGAAGGACATGCCGCCTTGCCAGACCATCAGAATTTCCAAGGGATTTGCGAGATAATATGCAGGCTGGTAGAACAGTACAAAGCCTAGGCGACCACCAGCAATCACGCCGATGATGATCCACGTCAGAAGATCTTCGATCTGCGTCCGGTCAAGCGGCGGTCCAACTGATGTCCAGAGCGCGGGACGGCTTATCGCACTCAAACAAATGCGCCAGCCAATCAGGATACCGAAGATATAGGCTAGCGCGTACCAGCGGAGTGCGAATGTGACCCCCCCGATGTCGAAGGAGATGAGGTCGGTTCCAATATCCGGAAATGGCAATCCCGCTGGCAGCACTGGGTGAGTTCCTCATCAGGAATTTACGTGGGGATTAGATGGCATTGATCGAGCACCGCTAAAGGCGCTCGATCTGCGACAGGGCATCCAACGCCCATCCCGCCATCACGCGGCGTCGAGGGCGTCCCGGAGTAGATCGCGGACTTCGCCGGCGACCGCGTCCAGGTCTTGGTTCTGCACCGCCTGCATCGAAGCGACAGGATCGACCGCGCTGACCTCGGTGTCGCCGTCCACTTGCCGCAGGATGACATTGCAGGGAAGCATCGCACCGATGCGAGGCTCGATCTCGATGGCTTTGTGCGCCATGCCCGGATTACAGGCCCCGAGAATGCGGTAAGGCGGCATGTCCGCATCAAGTTTCTTTTTCATCGTCGCTTTGACGTCAATCTCAGTCAGAACGCCGAAGCCCTTGTCTGCCAAAGCATCCCGAACACGCATCTCTGCGTCATCGATATTGGTGTCTTTCAGGACGCGATCATAGGTATAGGCCATGGGAATTTTCCTTTCCGTGTCTCTATTTTTTGGCATAACGAGGCTAAACGGTTCAGGTCGCGGTTCGGTTCAATGTCCCGGCCGAGAACGGTTTTGGCGTTTTGAGGACGGGTGCCGGAAAAAACCGGCACCCGTTGGCTCAGTTGTCCTGCATCATGGAGCCGTTGCCCATGCCCTGACCGTTGCCCGGCCGCGCAGGCGCATCTGCCATGTTCGACCGCATCATCTGCATCCGCTCCATCCTATCGGCCGGAGCGGCCATCTCTTCCGGCGTCACCGCGCCGTCGCCATCGGCATCGAGGTGTTGAAAACGATCCACCATCATTTCGCGGATCATCGCGCTGTGGAGAGCTTCAAACTCGGTAATCGAGAGGTTTCCATCCCCGTCGCTGTCAAACTCGGAAAGCTTGGCCTGCAGCTGCGTGCGCATTTCTTCCGGCGTCGTTGTGCCGTCTCCATCGGTGTCGAACATTTGCATCATGCCGCCAGCCATGCCTGCGCCCATCATACCACTGCCCATGCCTGCGCCCATCATGTTTCCGTGCATGCGCTGCATCATGTCCATCATTCCGCCCATGTTCCCCATCATGCCCGGACCACCGTTCTGCATCATGCCTGCCCCACTTTGGGCACCAGGTTGACCACTGTGCCCATGGTTGGCATCCGCCAAGGCGACGCCACCAAAGGCGGTTGCAGCCAGAGTCATTGCAGCGAGTAGAGTATTGCGTTTCATGTCGATCACCTCGTGTCAGTGTTACGATAGCCACCATATGGGATGCACCTGCAGATGCGGAATGCCACGCGAGCCGGTGTTTTGTATCGCGAGGTCACAAAGGCGGGGTCTGTTACAAATTGCGACAAATCAATTCGGGGCGAACGCTCCTCTTAATCTGAGACTTGCGATATCCAGAGAAAAACCTGTCGAGGAGTCGCGTACCAACCGACACCGAACCCGTGTTTCGGTGGACGTGAAATCCGGAAGAGTTGGTGTCGAGAGTGGTAGAGGACCTGAATATCCCGAAAATTCAATTATTCAACCCATGGCAGGAGGCTGCAGGGTGCTCTTTTTGAACCGCATTTTCTCAGTTCTAACCTTGGTAATTTTGGCGGGGTGCGGCGCAGGAAACGACATGCGCCCGGATGCTTCAGCCGAAGTCATCAGTAGCGCATCCTACCGTCACGATGGACCGGCCGCGCTGACGTTGTACACCATGATCAACAACAGGTCCGGGGCGGGTGCGCATAGCAGCGTCATGATTAATGGGTCGCAGCGTGTTATCTTCGATCCGGCAGGAACGGTCCGGCTGAGCGCTGTACCGGAACGGGGAGATGTGCTTTATGGCATTACTCCACAAGTGGCCGATTTTTATGCGCGGGCTCATGCTCGCGAGACCTACCATGTCGTCATACAAGAGATCGATGTGTCTCCCGAAGTCGCGGAGCAGGCTTTGCGCCTTGCAATTGCCAGCGGCCCAGCCGCTTCCGGTTTTTGTAGTGCCAGTACCTCCGCGGTACTCAGACAATTACCAGGATTTGAATCCATCGGACGCACATTTTTTCCAAAGCGCCTGATGGCGGATTTTGGCAAGTTGCCGGGCGTGCGAACCACAAAGCTGTTCGAGAACGATGAGGACGACAAATCCGTAGCGATCGCACAGTTCGAAAGTTCACTTGCGACACAGCCGTGAGTGTTCGTCCAACAATTCATTGGAAGATGTCCCTGCACGACGCAGTCCTCGGCGTGTGAGCCAAAGATGCAATAGGTTAGCTTCGAGCGGTAACGCTGTCTTCGGCCGAGTAAAGGAACGCCGTCGATCCGACAGCGACATTCGGATAGAGATCATTGATGTGGGCCATCACCATGCGCACGCATCCCGAACTGGCCCGGCCGCCAATGCTGCGAGGGCTCGGCGTTCCGTGAATTCGAAGGTACGTATCCCGATCTCCGACGAATAGATACAAAGCCCTGCTGCCCAAGGCATTGTTGGGGCCGGGCTCCATACCGTCGGCAAACCGCTCGTAAGCCTCCGGATCGCGTTCGATCATTGACTGCGTTGGCGTCCAGTGCGGCCATTCGACCTTTCGGCGGATCGTATAGGTGCCGGGTTCATAGAGATCGCCCTTGGCAATCGCCACCCCGTATCGCATCGCGGTGCCACCTTCCTCGATATGGTACAGATAGCGCGCGATCGCATCGACGTGAATGTCACCCGGGCGCAAACCGTCATTCGCCAAAACGCGTTGCGGCAGCAGCCTGGGATGCAGCCCCCATGGGTTGGTTGTTGCCGGGTCATAGTTGGCGGGCGTGATCTGCGCATCCCAAGCTGCTTTTTCGGCTGTTGACGGCCAGGTCTTAGCGAATGCTGGCGAACTCAGAGAAGCTGAAAACAGCGAGCCGGAAAGTGCAAGGAAGTGTCGTCTTGTAACCATGAAGCGAAGCCCTTTGTTTGTTTTCGATGAATGCGGGACGATTCAAGAAACGTCCGCGACCCCATGCCACCGAACCTTTTGATGTCTTGCGATCGCGACCAACCAGAGGCAAGCAAGGACACCGCTTAGGATCGCGTTCCAACTCGCCATGGACAACGTCAGAAATTCCCAGACAACCTCACTGCACAGAACAAGATTGGACGCATTTGAACTGGCAGAGGGCAGCAATTCCGATACCGACATTTGGGAAACATCGAGGCCGGATCCCGTGCAAGAAGTCGGTCCCTCCCACCAGCCGCGCTCGACACCGGTATGAAACACTCCCAACGCGGATGTGCTGAGTTCCGACAGGGCACCGATTATCAGGATTGGCAAAATCGGCAGAGCAAAGAGCAACAGAGCGCCCATTCCAATGGCGATTGCGTGTGGGTAGCGTTGCCAGATGCACATTGCGCAAGGCGCGTAGCCAAGAGCCTGGAAAACGAAGGCCCCTAACAGCAAGGCGGCTGATCCTGCCGCCGCAGTCATGCCGAGAGATTTTGGTGTCAGGGTCAATGAACGCTCCCGTTGGCAATCGATGGACCTGTTTCTCGCTTGTCAGGTTACGTAAACGGCAGAAGGGCTGTTATCATTCAGAGATTTGTAACGGTATGTATCCGTCGCGACCCTCAGCCGACTCTGATCCACGTTGCCATACCGTCGGCCTGGTGGCTCAACATGTGGCAATGCAGCATCCACGATCCCGGATTGTCCAGGACGACGAGAATATCCCGCGTCTCGCCGGTATCCAGATAGGTCGAGTCCCGGTATGGACCGGCTTCACCCGCCGCATCGAGTTCCCAGAAATGGTGGCCATGCAGATGCATGACGTGTGGGAACCCGGTTTCGTTGCGGATCGAAATGCGCGCGGTCGTCCCCTGCGCGGCGGATAGGAAAGGCCTTCGAGGCAGGCCGGATACGTCATTGAGCGCCCATGTCCCTGTGCCGTTGTGGGACGCGCTTCCCGCACCTCCCTGGAGCACCAGCTCCGCGGTTTGGCCGGGGTCTTTCGGGGCGGGCATTCGGTTGGCGGGCAATGCGGTGATGGGCGCTTTCGCGGGCTCACGGGAACCGGAAACAGCGATTTCGCCAAGGCTCAACGTCTGTTCTCCAAAGCTGTCGTCGAATCTAATAGGCCCGGTCGCATCACCAATCACATCGCATCTTTGCCCCGGAGCGAGAAGGATCGGTTCGAGCGTCCGAGGATGCGCCAGAGGCATGCCATCCAGTGCAACGATCTTGCCTATCAAACCATCCAGGCCGACACGGTACACCCTGTCGATAGAGGGATTTATGAGACGCAGTCGCAGACGGTCGCCTCGTTTCACAGTCTTGCCGGTTCCATTGAAAACAAGTGCCGTGACCGTATTGCCGATACGGCCCTCGGTTGCGAAATGGGCCGGGTTGAACGCTTCGTCGTACTGCCCGGACTGATCCAGCAAGACATCGAAGAACTGAACAACGATGTCATGGTCGACAGCCGGCGCATTTTGCTCCTCGACGATGAAGGCGCCGAAAAGACCGCGGCTGACCTGATCGTAAGACAGGTAATGCGAGTGATACCAATACGTGCCGGCATCCGGGACGCCGAATTGATAACGATACGAGTCGCCCGGAATGACCACATCCTGAGTGAGGACGTTGACACCATCCATCCGATTTGGAACCCGCAACCCATGCCAGTGAACGAGAGCGCCCTCCTCCAATCGGTTATCGAGGGTAATGCGGGCGGTTTGTCCTTGTCGCATTCTGACTTCTGGGCCCGGCAGACCACCGTTGAAGCCCAACATCGACACGTCGTACCCAGCAAGGTGCGCCTTGATCGATTGGGGCGCGAGGATCAACTCGTGTGTCGCTGCTGGCAAGCGGGTACCAGCCAGCGCAACGGTCATCCCGCCAAGGAAAGACCTCCGGCTCAAAGACAATTCCGTCACCTCATGAATGATAGACTGGCTTTCGCCAACTGCCGCACTTGTGCCATTTCCGGAAGAGGAACTTCAAGGCGACAGAACACTCCTCACGCCGTTGTCACTTTGGGATACAGGAAGACGCGGGCGCCGATTTCAACGCGTTCGTACAGATTCTTCACATGTTCATTCGTCAACCGCGCGCATCCATTCGACACGGCAGACCCAATTGTCTCCGGGGCGTTCGTTCCATGAATGCGAAGATAGGTATCGCGTCCCTCGGCATCGTAGAGATAGAGCGCGCGGGCCCCGAGCGGGTTGTTTGGCCCGCCTTTCAGTCCATCCTTGTACTTTGCGTATTTGCGTGGCTCGCGCCGGATCATGGCGTTCGTTGGCCGCCACCATGGCCATTTGGCCTTGCGCGCTACCGTGAACTCTCCGGGTTCGTACAAACCTTTGCGCCCTACCCCGACCCCGTAGCGGATCGCCATCCCGTCCTCGAGCATGAAATAAAGGAAAAAATCGTCGGGAACGACGTGGACATCGCCTTTAACCCAGTCACCACGACGGGTGTTTACCAATTGTGGTTCGAACCGTTCGGGCAATTTGACTTTGTGGGCCCAGGCAGTTGTGGGCAGAAAGCAACCCATCGCTCCGGCACAAATCAATTCTCGTCTCGTGAAATTCTGCATGGCGCGATCTCCTCGGACCCATGAAAATTCAGTGCGCGTCAGGGGCAAAGAAAAGAAGCCGTGAACCGGGGCAAACGACGCGCCTTTGTTGCCTTGAAACTACGAAAATTCGTGCTTTTGGAACTCTCCAGCGCTGGAATGTTGTTGTTTTACAGAGAACTGCAAGGAGGTGACTGGAAATGCACTACTCACGATTCTTTATGATGATCGGAACATCGACCGTGGTCATGTTCGTTCTGATGTACCTGAACACCTATCTTTGGGGCCATATCTTCTTTTCGGAGACACGCCTTTACATGGCCATCCTGATGGGGGCGACCATGGCCGTGATCATGTTGGCGTACATGTTGTCCATGTATCAGAACACCAAAGCCAACATCGCGATTTTCGTTGGCGCAATAGTCCTTTTCGCGGCGAGCCTCTGGCTGGTTCGCGGGCAATTCACGGTGCAGGACAGGTCCTACATGCGCGCCATGATCCCGCACCACTCGATCGCCATCATGACGTCGACTCGTGCCGAGATCACCGACCCGCGCGTCCGGGGGCTCGCAGACGACATTATCTATGCGCAGGACAAGGAAATCGCCGAAATGCGCTACCTTATTGCTGACATTGGAGCAAACGGCGAAGCATCGGCCACGCGAAGCGAAACGCCGGCGCAGGTTGTGGATGCGCAACAGGCGCTTCAAACGGAGGTCGTGTCGAAGGTCGATCCTGAGTTTCTGACGGAAGACGAAATCGCTGCGGTGTTCCCGAATGGCGGAAATTGCCGCTTTGCTTACACCTCGGACAGTCCGGCTGTACTGGTGACTGGTGAAACCGGCGAAGGGTCTGCCGCCGCAATGAAGATCAGCGGTGATCTGGTGCGCCTGAATGCGCAGGGCGAAAATGCATTTTCTGAAGGCCCGCTGTCGGCCGAGATCGCAGAGACGAACGGTGACCTGACCGATCTGATCGTCAGCGCGGGAACCGACTACGAAGCCGGGTTCCGTGGTCAACTTACGTGCAGCGGATAAGGAGGAAAGGACATGCCCCGCGACACAGACAGTAAATCCGCGCAGCTTTATCGCATGGTCATGCCGGGCCATGTCTGCCCCTACGGTCTGAAATCGAAAGACCTGCTGGAGCGGCAAGGCTTCGAGGTGGAAGACCATCCGCTTGACACCCGTGAAGACACCGATGCTTTCATGGAGAAGCACGGGGTCGAGACGACGCCGCAGACTTTCATCGGGGACGAACGGATCGGCGGTTACGATGATCTCAGGGTGTTTTTCGACATTGACCCACCCGAGGAAGAGCAAAGCGACACGACCTACCAGCCGGTCATCGCGATCTTTTCCGTTGCCGCGCTGTTGGCATTGGGCCTGTCTTGGCACCAGTACGGGTCGGTCCTTACCTTGCGGGGGTTCGAATGGTTCATTTCGCTGTCCATGACCATTCTCGCGATCCAGAAATTGCAGGATGTCGAAGGGTTTTCGACGATGTTCCTCAACTACGATCTGCTGGCGCGCAAATGGGTGCGATACGGCAAGGTCTACCCGTTCGGCGAAGCGTTGGCAGGTGTCCTGATGACTGCCGGCGCGCTGCTGTGGCTCTCGGCGCCTGTCGCCCTGTTTATCGGCACGGTAGGCGCTGTCAGCGTGTTCAAGGCTGTTTATATCGACAAGAGAGAGCTGAAATGCGCCTGCGTCGGCGGTGACAGTTCCGTCCCGCTGGGGTTCATTTCGCTGACGGAAAACCTGATGATGATCTTCATGGGTATCTGGATGCCGGTCCGCGCGATCTGGTTCTGAGGTACAGCCCCTTCTTGCCTGTCACTTGGCCAACCGCTCCGGCGACAGATCCTCGATGATGGGGCAGTCGGGCCGGTGATCCCCGGCACATTTTTCCACCAGTTCGGCGAGCGTCGCGCGCATGGATTGCAGTTTCGCGATCTTTTCCTCGATCTGGCGCAGATGGTCTTCCGCAACCGCCTTCACTTGCATGCTTTCGCGGTTTTCATCCTCGTAGAGCGACAGGAGCGTCCTGCAATCTTCGATGGTGAACCCCAAGGCCCGTGCGCGACCCAGAAACGCCAGCTTGTGAACATGGTTCTCGGTGAACGCGCGATAGCCGTTCTCGCTACGGTTCGGGCGGATCAGACCGATGTCCTCGTAGTAGCGGATCGTCTTGGCGGGCACACCCGATTGTCGGGCAACGTCTCCGATGTTCATGTCGGACCTCCGTTATTCTGCTGGAGCAGGAGTGGCGGCTGCCATCTCTGCCGGGATTGCGCGCTGCTCGTCCATCGCAGGCGCGATGCGCCGCAGCCGCAGGGCATTGGTCAGGACAAACACCGAGGACAACGCCATCGCACCCGCCGCAAGGATTGGTGACAGGAGCAACCCAAAGGCCGGATAGAGCACCCCGGCAGCGACCGGAATAAGTGCCACGTTGTAGGCAAAGGCCCAGAACAGGTTCTGCCGGATGTTGCGCATGGTCCGCCGCGATACTTCGAAGGCGTTCACCACGCCGCGCAAATCGCCCGACATCAGGACGACATCCGCAGATTCGATGGCCACATCGGTGCCGGTTCCAATGGCGATGCCCACATCGGCATGCGCCAGCGCCGGGGCGTCGTTGATCCCGTCGCCGACAAAGGCGATGCGCTTGCCGCCCTCGCGCAAACTGTTGAGCGCCGCGACCTTGCCGTCTGGCAGAACGCCGGCGACGACATGGTCGATGCCGGTTTCGCGGGCGATGGCTTCGGCGGTTTCGCGTTTGTCCCCGGTGATCATCGCAACCGCAAGACCCTTTTCGTGCAGCGCTGCGATGGCTGCGCGGCTTGCCGGTTTGACCGGATCGGCGACGCCGATCACGGCGGCGATACGTCCATCTATGGCAGCGTAAAGCGCCGTCCGACCCTTGCTCGCGATCTTCGTTTCCTCTGGTGCCAATGCCGAGATGTCAATGCCTTCCCGCGTCATGTAGCGGTCGGCCCCAACCAACACCTCCGCGCCTTCGACCAAGGCGCGCACGCCGTAACCGGTGACCGACTGGAAACCTTCGGCCCCCACAAGCGGGGCGCCGTCGCCCCGGGCGGCGCGGACGATGGCGTCCGCGACAGGATGCTCGGAGAGCGACTCCACGGCGGCGATCTTCGAGAGCGTTGTTGAACGATCGAACCCTTCCGCCAGCACAAGGTCAGTCAGTGCGGGTCGCCCCTCGGTCACCGTGCCTGTCTTGTCGAGGGCGACCACATCAACGGAATCAAGTAGCTGCAAGGCGTCGCCCTTGCGGAACAGGACGCCCATTTCCGCAGCACGTCCCGTCCCGACCATGATCGAGGTCGGCGTCGCAAGCCCCATCGCGCAGGGGCACGCGATGATGAGCACCGACACACCGGCGACCAGCGCCATCGTCAGGGCCGGATCAGGCCCGAAAAACAGCCAGACCAGCACGGTCGCCGCCGCGATCGCCATCACGGCAGGCACGAACCACAAGGTGATCCGGTCGACCAATCCCTGGATCGGCAGTTTGGCGCCCTGGGCCTCTTCGACCATGCGAATAATCTGCGCCAGGGTCGTGTCGGCGCCGACCCGCGTGGCGAGGAACTGCAGGCTTCCGGCGCCGTTGACCGTCCCGCCGGTCACCGTATCTCCGGCACCTTTTTCAGCGGGGATCGGCTCGCCTGTCAGCATGCTTTCGTCGACGCGGCTGGTCCCCTCGATGACCTCGCCATCGACCGCGATGCGTTCACCAGGGCGCACGATGACGATGTCACCCTGAACCAGCGCATCGATCTCGATCTCGACGCTTTCTCCGTCCCGCATCACGCGTGCAGTCCGCGCCTGAAGCCCTAATAGCTTCTGGATGGCCGCGCCCGTTCTCCCCTTGGCGCGCGCTTCAAGAAACCGCCCCAGAAGGATCAGAACGACGATGACCGCTGCCGCCTCGAAATAGACGGTGCGCAGCGTGTCAGGCAGGACCGACGGTACGAATGTCGCAACCACGGAATAAAGGTAAGCCGCCCCGGTGCCGACCGCGACGAGGCTGTTCATGTCGGGGGCACCCCGGAACAAGGCCGGGAAACCCTTGGTGTAAAACGTCCGGCCCGGGCCGAAGAGAACGATTGTCGTGAGAACGAATTGAAGAAGCCAACTCGTCTGCTGACCAATCGTGGTCTCGATAAGCATATGAACGGCCGGAATGACGTGGCCACCCATCTCGATCAAAAAGACCGGCAAGGCGAGGATGGCTGCAAAGGTGACCCGTTTGGCAAGCGCCTGAGCCTCTTCCTCCTTGCGCGCAACCCTGTCGTCACCGGCTTGGGCCGTTGCCACGGTTGCTGGATACCCTGCCGCGCCGCTTGCATTTACCAGATCGGATGTCGTGACAAGACCTTCGACGTAAACCACCGTCGCCGTCTCGGAGGCGAGGTTGACGTTCACCTCGACCACTCCAGGCACCGCGGAAAGCGCCTTGTCGACCCGCCCGACGCAAGAGGCACAGGACATGGCTGCAATCGTGAGTTCGGCCTTGGCCGTCCGCGCGGGGTAGCCCAGCTCGCGAAGGGTTTCGATGATTTCCGGAACGCGCTTGAGCGCGTCCACGCTCATACGCGCGGTTTCGGATGCAAGATTCACCGACACATCCTCTACGCCGTCGATTGCATTCAATGCGCGGTCGACCCTGCCAACGCAGGACGCACATGACATGCCTTCGATCGGCAGGCTGATCTGTTTGGGTTCGGGCATATGTGTCACCTGTTTTTCCATTCGAAGTGGAATATGAGGCTTCCAGTTACTGGAGGGTCAATGGGAGGGCGCCAAATAAATTTCTTCACTTGACCTTCCAGCGGGGGGAAGCCCCATGTCACCGACAGAAATCAGATCAAGGAGTGGTTCCGATGAAGTTCAGCGTTCCGGACATGAGCTGTGGACATTGCACCGCAGCAATCGAAAGCGCGGTGAAGAGCGCAGATCCGAATGCAGGCGTAGAATGTGACCTTTCTGCCCGACATGTGCGTGTCGCCAGCGTGTTACCAGCCGATCAAGTCCTAGCGATCATTCGGGATGCGGGCTACAACGTGGAACCTGCGGCCGCTTGATGCAGTGCCTGGACCACCCAAGGGCGGTCCGGGCACAGAATTTCAGTCTTCGACTTTGCGGGCTTCCTCGACCAAGTCGACAAGCTGCGCCTTTTCGACGAAGCCCGGGACCAGCGCGTCACCGATCACGAAAGACGGCGTGCCGTTAAAGCCCAGAGCTTGGGTCAGTTGCATGGATGTCGCAATGTGCTCTTCGACCTCGGGGGCCTCCATGTCCTTGCGCAACTGTGCGATATCCAGGCCGATCTCCTCGGCAACGCGCAGCACGGAGGCCTCTTCCGCGCGGCCTTCCAGCCCCATCATCGCCCAGTGAAACTCTTCGTATTTGTCCTGCTTGCGCGCTGCCAAGGCCGCTTTCGCGGCGAACACCGATCCGTCTCCGAGAATGGGCCATTCACGATAGACGAGGCGAATGTTTGGATCGTCTTCGATCAAAGCCCGCACCTCGGGTTTGACCCGCCGACAATAAGGACAGTTGTAGTCGAAAAATTCCACAACGGTGACGTCCCCTTCCGCGTTGCCGAGAACCGGCGCATTCGGATCGTTCTCGATCAGATCGCGCTGGTCATTCAGAACTTGGGCCTGACTGAGCTCCAGCGCTTGCGCCTGCCTTTGTTCAAGGATGGCGACGGCCTCCATGACAATCTCCGGGTTCTCGCGGATTGCTTCCAGCACAAGTTCCTTGACCCGGGACTCTGACAGTTCGTCGGCGAGTGCCGGTAGCGGAAGCAAGGCAGCTATCGCGACCGTCGTGAAGGCTTGTCTGAAACGCATTTTAGTTCTCTCCCCGTTGTTCGTCGGCTTCTGTCCGCGCGGCCTGGACTTCGCGGATGCGATCTGGCCAGGTGGACCGGATGAAGGCCAGGATGTTGTGAATTCGCTGGTCGGTCAGCACGTCTGCGAAACCGGGCATGCCACTGTCGAATTCGACGCCCTGACGCGCCAGAAGCGTTGCACCCCCCAGTTTTGTGTAATCGAAGAGCAGGCTGTCAGGATGATGCCAGGTGTGACCCGTCTCATCATGCGGTGGTGCTGGCAGGCGCCCATCCGCGCCCGGCGTTCGCCATTCCGGCTGGCCTTCCAGATCCGCGCCATGACAAGACGCGCAGTTTTCTGCGTAGAGCAACGCGCCTTCTTCGATGTCGTAGCTCTCCGCCTTGGACGCGCTGCCGACATCCGAGGATGCACTGGTCGAGAGCCAATACGTGAAGGCGGCTGCTGCGACAGTGATCGGAACGGACCAAACGAGATACCTCATGTGACCCGTATCCAGGTTGTCATGCCGGACGCGGCGTGGCTGAGCATGTGGCAATGGAACAGCCACTTGCCGGGATTGTCTGCCGTAAAGGCGATCTCCCGGGACTCGTTGCCGGCCAACAGGATCGTGTCCCGCATCGGCCCGAACGCGCCGTCGGGGCGCAGCTCACGGAAATGCATCCCGTGCAGGTGCATCGCATGTGGGAACACGGTCTGGTTCTCGATCTTCAAGCGCACCGGCTCGTTCAGGGATAGATCGGCCAGTGGCGTGTCGGTCATATCGGCGACATCATTCAGGGCCCAGAATTTGCCCGCTTGGGCAAGCTGACGGAATCCAAGACGTTCCCCACCGAGCAACGCGGACTGCATCCGCCCCATTGCACCGCCGGACATGACCAGTCGCAAATCTCGCGCATCGGCAAGGTCCGGGGCGTTTGCTGCGGGGTTCGGCGGCAACGGCAGTGGCTTGCCTCTTGGTACTGAACTGGCTGTGCCGTCGATCGGAAAACTCACGAGCGGGGTCGGTTGATCGTCATCGCCGATGCGCAGCAAATGGGCCACGCCGCCTTCGTCTTCGGTCACATCGACAATTAAGTCGACGCGCTGTGCCGGGCCGAGGATCAACTCGCCGTCAATCTGCTGGGGTTGGCCGATTGGCATTCCATCGACGGCCACCCTCCAGCCACTCAACCCCGAGAGCGTCAGCGGGAAAATCCGCGCGCTTGCTGCGTTGATGATCCGCAAGCGAATGCGTTCGTTGCGCTTCGCGGACAAGGTCAGGTCATAGCGCCCATTGGTCGTGATAAAGTTGCCGATGCGTCCACCGTGGCTCATCATCATAGGCTGCTCGAAATTGTCGAAAAGCTGCCCGCTTTCGGGATCGAGCAACCAGTCCTCCAGAACGATGACTTCCTCGCGGTCGATGTCCGGTCCATTGGCCTCTTCGACGATCAAAGCACCGCGCAAACCACGCGCGACCTGCTCGTATGAGCGATTATGCGCGTGGTACCAATAGGTCCCGGCGTCCGGTACGACGAAGTCGTAGTCAAAGGTTTCACCAGGTGCCACGGGCTCTTGGGTCAGCCCTGAAACGCCATCCATCGCGTTATCGATCCGGATTCCGTGCCAGTGAACCGAACTGGGATCGGGTACCTCGTTGCGGAACCTGCGGCGCACCCGATCGCCTTGAGCGACCCGGATTTCCGGGGCCGGAACAAGGCCGTCATAGCCCCAGATCTCTGTTTCCGGGTAGGTGTCCGGAAGAAGCTGTTGACGTGCAACCTTGGCAACCACGTCCTCGAACGGGGTTGCGGCAAAAGCCGACCGCGGGATGGCCGCCGCGCAGGCCGCCAGTGTTGCATGGCGCAAGAAATCCCGACGTGTTTGTCTCATTTCGATCCTCGAGAAAGCGGGGGCTTGTTGCCCCCGCGTGGTGTTAGTTCGACGCGGGGTTCTCCGCCTCGACCGTGTCCTTGTTCAGCAGGAAAAGCGCCATCGCTTCGCGATCGGCAGGTGTCAGAAACCGAGTTCCCTCGCGAACCACTTCCGCCATGCTGCCGCCGAAAGCATCGCCCGAAGGGATGATGCCGGTCTGGAGCGCATAAGCGAGGTTTGAAACCGTCCAGTCATTTTTGGCCAGGTCTTTTGGCCGTATCGCGGGTGCCTTGCTGCCACCGGGAAGCTGGGCGTTGCCTGCAAAGGAAGCACCGATATCGCGACCTCCTGCAAGATTGCGCGGCGTATGGCAGGCTCCGCAATGTGCCGCACCGCGCACCAATTCCCGTCCGCGATTCCATGCGCCGCTTCGCCCTTCAACCGGTTCGGTATCCGGATCGTAGAAGAACGCCGCTCGCCAGAGCTTCAGCCCCCATCGTTGATCGAATGGGAAGCTGACATCGTTTTCTGGTGCAGGTTCGTCCACGGGCGGCACGGTTTGAAACGCCGCCCAGAGGTCAGCGATATCCTGGTCAGAAAAATCCGCATAGAACGTATATGGGAAAGATGGATAGTAGGGCGTTCCATCGGGGCCGATCCCCTGCCGCACGGCTTTTGCGAACTGTTCTGCCGTCCATTCGCCCATGCCATGTTCGGGGTCGGTCGTCAGGTTGGGCGGATAGAACGTTCCGAACGGGGTTTCGAGCGGCGCCCCTCCGGCAAGTGGTGCGCCGCCCGCTTCAAAATTGGTATGACAGGCAATGCACCCACTGGCGCGCGCCAAATATGCGCCCCGGTCGACATTGCCCTCTGTTGCAATCGGAGTCACTGCACTGCCGACAGGCCATGCAATCACCACGCCGAGGCCGGCCGCGCCCAGCACGGCGACCCCGGTGACGAGTTTCAAAAACCGGCGCATGGTTAGTCTTCTTCCGCCCGGAAGCGTTCATGGCATGCGGAACAGACCTGTGTCGTCATCGCGAATGCCGCGTCGGCGGGCATTTCGGCAATGGCGGCAGCATCCATCATGCCGCCGCTGCCCATCATCGTGCTCCCGCCCATCATGGTTGTATCGCTTCCCATCATGGATCCGCCGCCCATCATCGAGGCGCCATCCGTGGAGGTATTGCCGCCCATGCCGCCTAGCCCATTGTCGGCTGCGCGTTTCAGGCCTTCAGAGTATTCTTCCAGCTGATTTGCCAGTGCTGCGAAGCGGTCCCAATCGGTCCACACTTCGTCTTTGGCTTCCGAGGGCATGCCACCTGTGCCCTCTGGGAACAGCTTTGTCATGCTCTCACCGGCGTGCTGCTGGAACAGGCGCGCTGCATCGCCCACTATTTCTGCGTCATAGGCCGTTTCGCCCCGCATCATCGGGGCTACGGTTTTGACTGCCTTTCCCATGGCGGCCATGGCATCCATGCGTTCCTTTACGATGCCCGTGGCACCGCTATGCGCAAATGCCGCGACCGCGGTTCCTGCAATCAACACTGCCGCTGCGATAGTCGTCTTTTTCATGTCTTCGATCCTTTAATGGGTCTGCTCTAAGAGGGGTGTGAAATCAGACCCACTTCCGTGGGGGTGGAGGATCGCTGTCGGGGCGCAATTCGGTTCGTTGGGTCGCGCCGTCTTGCATGACGGCGTTCATAAAATGAGGCTCGTAAACCACCGTTTCTGGGAACAACAACGCTGCCGGAACAGAACAGTCGAGTCCCGGATGACAGTGACCAGAGGTCTCGCTCGTAGATGGCCCCACATTTTCATGACTGTGTGATTCTTGCGCCAAAGACGCTCTATCATGGAACGCTGGTGCCTCAGGGACACCGAGAACCACAAGGAACAGGCCAAAAACGATCGACAGGATCCATCTGTTCGTCTTCGACCAACGCATCAGTTGATCCCGTTGGCCCGCTGTAGTTCTCGGACATAGGCAGCCACCATCTTGACGTCTCCTTGGGTCAGCCCCTCGATCTTGGGCATATTACCGAATTTCCAGTGATGCGCACGCACGCCATTTTGAGCGGCCAGAACAAAGGCCATGTCTGAATGGTGGCTCGGCTCGTAAATCTTGTGCACAAGAGGCGGGGCAATCCCGTTTTGTCCCGCTGCGTTTGCTCCATGGCACTCGGAACACTTAGCCTCGAATATGGTTTTCCCAATCGTGGCTTGCTCCGAGAATTCTGCCGGCAGTTGGACCTGAACGATTGGGTCGCCTGCTTCTATGCTACTCGTGTCAGGAGGCGTCATGGAATGACCCATCGCTGTATCTTCCGCAGAAATGAACTGCCAAGTTGCAACTCCCCCGCCAGCTATAACTACGGCTCCAATAAGCGCGGTCAATTTGTCCATGCCTGTATCTTCCGCCTTGTCTCTTGGGTCAGATGAGTTTGACTTGAGTGCCGACGGGCACCCGCTCGTAAAGCTCTTCAACCTGTTCGTTGAACAAACCGATGCAGCCATTTGATGACCGACGGCCGATTTTTCGCGTGTCCTGTGTTCCGTGGATACGGTAGTATTGCCAGGACAGATACAATGCGCGGGTACCCAGAGGGTTGGCAGGATCGCCTCCCTCGACACGTGCCGGCCATTCTGGATTGCGTTCCCGCATGGAGGGCGTCGGCGCCCAGCTGGGGTTTTTGCGCTTTTCCACGACTTCGGTATAACCGCGTTTTGTGAGTTCATCGGTCAGAGGAACGGATGTCGGATAGATCCGCATTGACCCATCTGCTGTCCAATGCTGCAGAGCCCGTGTTTCCGTGTCCGAGATAATGATACCCTTTCCAAGCGTATCGAAATGGTCTTGCCACTCGTGAACTCGGAAAGAAGAGATATTGCGGCGAATGACTTCGGCCCGAACCACGCTTGGGGCAGCCAAAGCAACCGCCGCCAAACCAAATAGGCGTCGTCGGTTAATCTTGTTATTCGGCAAAGACGTCATGACACACTCCCAGCCTCGGTTTTGTCACACGTCTTTTACGCGAGACCCGGCATCTGGCAACCTGACAAGGCCGCGAGAAGTGTATCCATTTGTATCCTTGACCTTACCCTGCTGGAGGGCCGCAAATGACGCGGGAAACGAGACAAAGAGGGTGTCATGGACCACCAGAACCACAGAAAAAAGCCGATCACGGACAGGCTCATGCATTACGGAATGATGGCGTGTTGCGCCGTCATGCTGCTGCCCGTTGCGGGATTTTTTCTTGCCGGCGGCACATTGGCGGGCATGTGGGGCAATGCAGCGGCTTTCGCCCCGCTCCTGCTGTGCGTGGGGGCGCATCTTGCGATGCACAAATTCATGGGGAAATCGTGCCATTCCGACAAGGCAAAGGATACTATCGAGGAAACGACCGAGCCCATGACCTCCGCGATTCCAGTCGTGGTCCGCGACAGGCCGTGATGTACGCGGGAAGGTACGCGTAGGCGCGTTGCTGTTGTCGGGTTTCTTGCTTGGGGGATGTGCAGGAAGTCTAGAAGACTGCCCGGATCGCGGCGCTATCGTGTCCACGAAGCAAGCGTCAGACCTTCTGCCGGATGGGTGTCGGTATCTTTCAACTTCTGCGACTGGCGTCGCGCGAGTTGACTGCGCGGATGGTCGTCAGGGTTTTGCCGTAGGTTTCCGTTGAGGCGACCTCCGCCGTCTTGGCGAAATCTGCGGTAAAAATAAGGGAAGGAAGCAGGTATCTTGATCGATTGCCTTTTGATCCTGCGACGGGTTTTGCTTATTCCCTTCGTGCTCCTGGCCCTTGTCTCTGGAAGTGTCGCGGCAGCAACCTCTGCTGAATACCAGAGCGCGCCACTCACCGCGCATCTCATTAGTGTACAGGACGGCGTTCCCGAGAACACACAGACTCTGTCAGCCGGGCTTCACCTTCAACTGAACGAAAACTGGAAGACCTATTGGCGGTCGGCGGGCGAGGTGGGAATACCGCCTTCGGTCGAATGGAGCGGTTCCGAAAACGTCGCAGATGTCGAATTCATGTGGCCCGCCCCGACGCGCTTCACCGCCTTCGGCATCGAAAATTTTGGTTATGCGGGTGAAGTCGTCTTTCCGCTGCGCATAACGCTCGAAGATCCCGGCGCACCTGTGACTCTTTCCGCGCAGGTCAAACTGCTGGTGTGCTCCAATGTCTGTGTCCCGGAAGAGTTTGACCTGTCACTTCGCCTCGGACGGGGCAACGTCATCGACAGCACTTCGGCTGGGCTGATCGGTACGTTTTCCGAGCGCGTCCCCGAAGGGGCCAAGACGAGCGGCGTCAGCGAGGCAAATGCCTTCATCGACGAAGACCTCACGGAGTTGATCGTCAGCCTTCGCGTCGATGAACCACTCCAGTCGCCGGATGTGTTTCCCGAACTGGGTATGGGTGTTGCGCTTGGCAAACCCGATATCCGTTTGGGAGAAGAGGATCGTTTGCTTTGGGCGCGCTTGCCGATCCTCTCGTCGAATACGGATGTGACAGTGGCTCCGTCGATTACCGTCACCGACGGCGAGAACCGGGCCTTCACGATCATCGCGGATCGCGTGGCGCAAGGAATAGCACCACCCTTTGAGCTGGCCGCCACGACACCGGACATGATGGAACTGATCTGGATTGCCGCGATCGCGCTGCTGGGCGGATTGATCCTGAATGTGATGCCCTGCGTGCTGCCGGTGCTGTCCATCAAGGTGTCGTCTGTGCTCAAACACACCGATCACGACACAACCCGTGTCCGGTTCGGTTTCGTCGCTGCCAGCGCCGGCATCATGACGTTCATGTGGGGTCTGGCGCTCGTCCTCTGGGCGCTCCAGACGGCAGGCCTCAGCGTCGGGTGGGGTCTGCAGTTTCAAAGCCCGCTGTTTCTTGCGGTGATGATCGCTGTCCTGCTCGTCTTTTCGGCAAATCTGTTCGGAGCGTTCGAGTTCGCCCTTCCACACGGCATTCAAACGCGGCTTGCAGGGGCCGGTGGACGCAACGGGTATTCCGCCGACTTTTTCACTGGCATGTTCGGTGCCGTCATGGCGACGCCTTGTTCGGCACCGTTCCTCGGCACCGCTGTGGCCTTTGCTTTGGCCGGGCGTGGCTTGGACATCCTCATAGTCTTTTCGAGCCTCGGGTTCGGCCTCGCCCTGCCCTATCTCGTCATCGCCGCGTTCCCGCGTCTGGTCGCATTCATGCCTAAGCCTGGTCGATGGATGCTGATCATCAAAAGCGTCATGGGGGTCTTGTTGCTTGCAACCGCCGTGTGGCTGTTCTGGGTGCTCGACGGTGTCGCCGGGCTTGTGTCTGTCATCGCGGTCGCGGCGTTGTCCGGTCTCGCCGTTCTGATACTATCTCTCCCGAATGTGCAGTCCCAGTTCAGGTGGTCTATTGCCATAGCCAGCCTTGTCCTGGCCATTGCCGCAGGTCCTCTCTTGCAGCAATCAGCACCTGCGCGTTCGACGCCGCAGTTGGCAATGGCTTGGATCGCATTTGATCGTTCGGACATAGCGAAACGCGTGTCCGCAGGAGAGGTCGTTTTTGTCGATGTGACCGCTGACTGGTGCCTGACTTGCAAAGCGAACAAGACACTTGTCATCGACCGGGAGCCAGTCCGGAGCGCGCTTGAAGCGCCTGGAGTCACGGCGATGCAGGCAGATTGGACACGCCCGGACACGCGCATTTCCCGCTACCTTGAGAGTTTCGGCAGATACGGCATCCCCTTCAATGCCGTCTACGGACCATCGGCACCGAACGGCATTGTGCTGTCCGAATTGCTAACAACCGAAGACGTGATGGACGCCTTGGCGCAAGCCAGCGGTCGGGATGTTTCCGCAAAGGTTGCCGGACAGGAGTGACCTGCCCGGGCGGGACACCGACCAGCAGTCAGCCGCCGAGCCGCTCAAGCGCGGCACGGACCGCCGCACGCCGAGGATCACTGGCGGGCTGCTGCTCCAACAGCGCTTCAGCCTTGCGGTAGGCCTCAACGGCGCGATCGGGCTCCTCAAGGACCGTATAGGCGTTTGCCAGCCGCATCCAACCATCCAGATCGTCCGGTTCATCCTCAAGACGCTCGGCCAGCCGCGAGACCATCGATCGGATGAACTCCGCGCGGTCCGCGTCATTCATCTCCGACGCCGCCGCGACATCTGCCGCACTCGGGCCGGGTGGGGATGTCGGCCCGCTGGGTAGATTGACGACCGGGAGGTCAGCTGCCGCTGCAATCCGGTTGATCTGCAAAACGTATGTTTCCATCCAGGGCACGAACGTCTTTTCCTGGTTCAGCCGGGAAACGAGCAGATCGTAGGCCTTACGCGTCTCTTCTTTTTGAAGATGGTAGAGAGACTCGAAATAGGTTGCCGCAGGATTGGATGGGTCAAGTTCCAAAGCGCGATCAATGGCCAATTTCGCCCGTGGAATAACAACGCCATCATTGGCAACCGCGACAGCCTCCGCCAGCATGGAGAATGTCGCGGAGGTGGCATCCTCCCGTTTGGCGACAACTTCGAATGCTTCGACAGCATCAACTGTTCTGCCCATGCGCTGATAGGTCTGGCCCAACAGCATCCACCCTTCGCTGGGGCCGCCGGTCGGATCGGATATAAGCCTTTCGCGAAGTTGTATTGCCAGCGCCGTCACTTCATCAGTCTGTGCGCGCTCCTCTGCACGGGCAGCGAAGGCCATTGAAGGCACCTCCGGCGATCCCATTGTCAGATAGTAGCCCGCGGCAATAACCGGCGCGAGGACCGCCGCGACAACAAGAGTGCCTCTGCCACCACTACGGGACGATCCGGCTTTTGCTTCCAAATTGCGGGTCGTCGCGAGGATCCGTTTCTTGATCTCGAGTCTGGCTGCTTGAGCTTCTTGTTCAGAAATCAAACCGCGGTCCATGTCTCGTTCGATTTCCTGCATCTGATCGGCGAGGATGGCCGGTACCGCATCTCCTCTGGTGAGAGTGTTCGATTTGGACAGCAGCAGCGGGTAGAGGACTATTCCGATCGCGACCAGCGTCAGAAGACCGAAAATACCCCAGATCATGACGCATCCCCCGCTTCGTTTTGTCTGAGAATCTCGGACACGGTGTTCTCATCCTCCGCGCCCAAATCTTCAAAAGCCTCTTGCTTTCGCCGACTCATCAGTACCCCGCCACCAACGAAAACCCCGATCAGAACGAAAGCGATCGGCGCAAACCAAAGCGCGTAGGTCGCAGGCTCCAGAGGCGGTTTGAGCAGCACGTAATCCCCGTACCGCGCCCGAATGTATTCGATCACCTCCGCGTCGCTGTCTCCGGTGACCAGTCGCTCGCGTACGAGCAGACGCAAGTCCCGCGCCACACCCGCGTTCGAACTGTCGATGTCCTGGTTTTGACAGACGACGCATCGCAGATCCTTGGAAATCTCCCGCGCACGCTGTTCCAATACCGGGTCGGCCAGCATTTCGTCTGGTTCGACCGCATTGGCGGCAAAGGGAAGGAGCCCGATGCAAAACGCGAAAATCAACTGTCTCATGATGCTGCTCCCTTTGGCAGTGCGCCTGCCTGCTTCAGGGCTTGCGTGAACCGTTCGACGGCGTCCGGACCCACGACCGGCCCGACATAGCGAAACAGAACAGTACCATCGCCATCGACGATGAAGGTTTCCGGCACGCCTGAAAGGCCCCATTCGATCCCTGTCCGGCCTGAAAGGTCGGACCCGATCCGTTCGTAGGGATTGCCGAGGTCATTGAGCCACTTCACGGCATCTTCTGGTTTGTCTTTGTAGTTGATGCCGAACAACCGCATGCCCTCGCGTTCGACAAAGCGTGTCAACACGGCATGTTCCGCGCGGCAGGGCACGCACCAGGACGCAAAGACATTGACCACGACCGGTCGTTCGTTGCCTACAAGATCGCTTCGGGCCAGGCCGGGTGTCTCCAACCCCGGCACGGGATCGAGGTCGAACGCCGGGGCCGGTTGCGAGATCAGGACGGAAGGGATCTCGTTGGGATCCCGGTCGGGATTGAGCCCCCAGAGAAAAAAACCCCCGAATATGACCGCCGCAATAAACGGCAGCCCGGCAATGAGACGTTTCATCTTCTCTCCTACTCGGCAGGAACAGCATCGCTGGCTGGCTGTTTGGCGCGGCGCGGCGCCCCGACCCTCAAACGGCGATCCGACAAGGACAAACAGCCACCGATCACCAGCAGGATCGAGCCGATCCAGATCAGGTTGACGAGCGGTTCATAGAGGATCCGAAGGGTCCATGCTCCGGCGTTGTTCACTTGATCGGAGGCTGGCGTTGCAATCGACGTATAGAGATCACCCGCCAATGTAGAGCGGATGGCCGACTCCGTCGTCTGGCTTTCCGCGACCGGGTAATACCGGCGTTCCGGGAACAGTGTCGTGACCAATTCGCCATCCCGACGGACCACAAGGGTGCCGCGATCCGCGATGTAGTTCGGCCCTTGAACCTGTGTGGCCCCTTCGAAGGTGATGTCGAACCCCGCGATCGTGACTTCGGTCCCGGGGGCGGCAAAGACGATCTCCTCACTCTTCCATCCGGTCGAGCCGATCATCCCCATCATCAACACAGCGACGCCGGCATGGGCGAGCGTCATGCCGTGTGACGCACGTGGCAGGTTGCGCGCGCGTCTCGCGCTCTCTGCAAGGGGAACCTCGAACAGGCGGATGCGTAGCGCCCATTCCCGTAGGGTTGCAAAAAGCAGCCACGCTGCGCCAAGGATGGCAAGATAGGCCATGATCGGCCCACCGTTCAGAAGATACCATGCGGCCAAAGCTGCGATGAACGCCAGAACGACCACGAACCGAATGCGATCGAGCAACCCGGCGATATCAGCCCGCTTCCACGACAGGAATGGACCAAGACCCATGAACACGACCAGCGCCAGCATCATCGGAATGAAAGCCGCATTGAAGAAAGGTGGACCCACCGAGATCTTGTCCCCCGTGATAGCCTCGAGGATCAGCGGATAAAGCGTCCCGAACAGAACGGTTCCCGTAGCGGCGGCCAGAATGAGGTTGTTCACGAGCAGCCCGGCTTCGCGGCTGATCGGGCGAAACAAACCACCCGGCTCCATTTCGGGCGCCCGCCAGGCGTAGAGCGCCAGCGACCCACCGATGGACACCGCGAGTAAACCCAGAATGTAAACTCCGCGCTCTGGATCGACGGCGAACGCATGCACGGATGTGAGCAGGCCGGACCGGACGATGAACGTCCCGAGCAGCGAAAGCGAGAAGGTCAGGATGGCAAGCAGGATGGTCCAGCTTTTGAACGCATCGCGCTTTTCCGTGACGATGGCCGAATGCAGCAGCGCGGTGCCAAGAAGCCAGGGCATGAAGCTTACATTCTCGACCGGGTCCCAGAACCACCAGCCACCCCAGCCCAGTTCATAATAGGCCCACCACGATCCAAGAGCGATACCGGCCGTAAGGCTGACCCACGCGGCCAATGTCCACGGGCGGACCCATCTGGCCCACGCCGGATCGACGCGACCCTCCAAAAGAGCCGCAACGGCAAAGGAAAACACGATGGAGAAGCCGACATACCCGAAATACAAGAGCGGCGGGTGCATGGCGAGACCCATGTCCTGAAGCAACGGGTTGAGGTCATTGCCGTCGAGCGGCGGCGGAAACACCCGCTCGAACGGGTTCGACGTCAGCAGCAGGAAGGACAGGAAGCCGACACTGATCCACGCCTGCACCGACAAGGTGCGCGCCTTGGTCTCGGCGGGGATGTTCGATCCGAACCAGGCGACGCCCGCGCCGAACACCGCGAGGATCAGGATCCAGAGCAGCAGCGAACCCTCATGGCTGCCCCAGGTCCCGGCCACCTTGTAGAGCATCGGCTTGAGCGAATGGGAATTCTCGACGACGTTCCTGACGGTGAAGTCGCTGACGATGAAGGCCTGCATCAGCGCTGCGAAGGCTATGGCCACAAACAGCACTTGTCCTATTGCCGTCGCCTGGGCGGATTTCATCCAGACGGCGTTTCCACGCGACGCACCTGCAATCGGCAGAACGCTTTGAACAAGTGCGAGGGCCAGCGCGAGGGCCAGTACGAAGTGACCAATTTCCGGGACCATGGCGTTCTTTCCTATTCAGCGTCGGTGGGCGTCGCGTCGGACGGCTTTGGCGTCCGCGGCGGGGTCTATTCGTCGAGCGTTGCTTTGCGGCGACGGAACTCTTCTTCGTCGATTTCCCCATTCGCAAAGCGGCGCCGGAGCGCTTCCTGCGCGTCCGAGTCCGGGGGACGGGTGCCATTGTCCCGCAGCCTGAGCACCAGAAACACGATCAATGCGATCACGGCGCCCCAGAAGGCGAGCATCATGAAGCCGCCCATAAAGCCATAGCCTCCGCCCCACATGTGACCTGTCCAGGAGCCTGGACCATCAGCTCGCGCCATGCTGGCGGGCAAGCTGGCCAGTAACGTTGGAATGAGCGTTTTCAGTTTCATCTGTTTCTCCTTCGATTAGTTCGCTTTCATCCAGTGGGATGGTGACAACAGCGCGCAAACCCGCGCTGTTATGGTTGACCAGCTGGATATCGCCGCCATGGGATTGGACGATTGTCCTCGCGATTGAGAGCCCAAGCCCATAACCGCCCGTTTCCAAAGACCTCGATTGCTCGAGGCGATAGAAGGGATCGAAGACCTTTTCCAACTGGTCGACGGGAATGCCGGGCCCATTGTCATCGATGTTGAGTACGAGGTTCGAACCGTGGGTCGCCCAGCTGACTTTTGCGGCACCACCGTAGCGAACGGCGTTCTCAAGCAAGTTCCTCAGTGCCCTTCGGAACGCGTTGGGTCGAAGCCGCACGGCAACATCATCACTCGGGGCAAAGGTGCAGTGTGCCGCCATATCGCTGCACAAGCTGTCCAGAAAATTGCGCAGATCGACCACTTCAGCACCCTCGGATCCGGTAAGGCCGCGTGCAAAGGTGAGCGTCGCTTCGACCATACTCTGCATCTCTTCGACCGATGCGATGAGGCTGTCCCGCGTCTCTTCTTCGTCAACCAGCTCCGCGCGGACACGCATAGCAGTCAACGGCGAGCGTAAATCGTGGCCAAGGGCTGCGAGCATACGTGTACGATCGCTGACAAACCGGGTCAGCCGTCGTTGCATGCGGTTGAAGGCGACGGTCAGATCTCTGACCTCGGTCGGCCCTGTGACCGCCAATTCGCCCACATCTTCGCCCCGGCCAAGATGGTCCGCGGCCTTGGAGAGGTGCCGCAAAGGACGCGTCAGGCGCGTCATGACAAACCAGAAGATCGCCACCAGAAGCAGTCCGGCGGAAATTCCAAAGGTCAGCATCGAATAGAAAGGCCATTGGATTGGCGGACGCTCGAACCGCGTTCCGACATTCAGCCAACGCGCTCTCTTGATGGCGATCGACAGATTCATTTCAACCGCTGTCAACTCTCCGCGCATCATCGCGAGATGCATTTCCGTCATCTCGTCCGAGAGATTGGGAAGAGGCCGCAACTCGCCCTCGACCTCGTGCAATTCAACGCGAATATCCCGGCTGTAGCTGTCGTCCATCAGGGCGCGTATGCGCGCTTCCACGATACCGCCGTCCGAATGACCGGTGTGATCCACGATCGGAGCGTCCGACAGATCGAACCGGATCAGAGGCGAATTTGCCGCGCGAAGGATCGAGTCCTGCAGATCCAACGGAGCCTCCTCGATCAACCGCGCGACATTTGCTGCGCGACCCGCCGCCTCGAACCCCAATGCGGCACGAATCGCAAGGCTGCGCTCGTCAGCGAACAGGAACAGGCTGATCGCCTGGGCCACGACAAGTGCCGCGACCACAAGCAGGATCAACTGGCCGCTCAGAGACCTCATCGCACGGCGCATCACGGCGCATCCTCGACATCGGCAGCCAGACAGTATCCGCCGTTCCGCACCGTTTTGATGACACTGGGCCTAAGTACATCCGGCTCGATTTTGCGGCGGAGGCGGCTGATCTGATTGTCGATGGTGCGATCCATCGGGCCTGCCGTCCGCCCAGCGGTCAGGTCAAGCAACTGGTCACGGCTAAGCACCATCCTCGCGCGTTCCAGCAGGACCGCCAGCAATTTGAACTCGGAGGTCGTCAATGGGGTCTCGGTGGTGGACTCGTCAATCAGCACCTGCCGGTCGGTATCCAGTATCCAGTGTGCAAAAGAGACTTTCCTCCCAGCGAGGCTTCCGGCCACAGGTTCGTCGCGGTTGCTTCTCCGAAGAACCGACTTGATGCGGGCGAGCAGTTCTCGTGGATTGAACGGCTTGGCGAGATAATCGTCCGCACCGATTTCCAGCCCCACGATCCGATCCGTTTCCTCACCAAGCGCCGTCAGCATGATGATAGGAAGATCACCCTCTGGCGCAAGTCTGCGGCAAACCGACAAACCGTCCTCGCCCGGCATCATGACATCGAGCACGAGGAGGTCGAAGTGACCGGTGGCCAGCTTGGCATCCATCTCCACGGCATCCCTGGCGACGGTCGTGCGCATTCCATTCTTCTCCAGAAAGCGCGCGACGCTTTCGCGAATCTGAGCGTGGTCGTCCACGATAAGGATATGAAGTGGCGGTCCCATGGCGTCCTTCCTAGATCATCGTTGCATCGTGTTTCATGGGCAGAATTGTAGCCGTTTGTATCAGGTCAGTCCCTTGCTACAGATGGATACAAATCTGTGCCTGCACCGTGTCGTGCTCCCGGGTAGCGTCGCGCGTATGTTATGTGACCTTTGGGATCGCAACCGATCAAAGGATGAGGTTTTCGAATATGGCTCTTGATTTGAACCGGCGCCGTTTCGTTCTGGGTGCTCATATGACGGTGCTGACCGTCGCGGCGTCACCGCTGCTCGCGCAGAGCCGATCTGTCTGGTCGGCGGAGAATGCCTTTGACGCGCTTCTATCGGATACGGCGCGGATCATCGATGTCAGAACGCGCGAAGAGTGGCAAGAAACCGGCGTAGGTGCTGGTGTATGGCCGATAAGCATGCACGCGTCCGGTTTTCCGGACCGATTGTTCAGGGCGAAGGAACTGAGCGGTGATCGCACTGTTGGACTGATCTGCGCCACTGGCGGACGCTCCGCATCGCTGCTTCGAGCGTTAAGACAAGCTGGTTATTCGGGCTACGCCGATATCTCGGAAGGGATGTTGGGATCAGGCGAAGGGCCTGGCTGGATCGCATCGAACTTGCCGACCGTTCCAGTGGATGTCGCCCTGAACGGGTTGCCCCCCGCGTTGGCCTGACCTGTGAAGAACCAATAGGTCCCGTTGTGCTAAAAGCCTGATGTATGGTCAAATTGACCTGTTTGAATAGGAAGACGGGTTTGGGTGTATGACCGAGTTGATGGCCATGTTTGTCGGAATATGCGCGGCGATCGTGATGGGAATTGTCCATCATTATGCGTTGTCGGGCATTCTGAAGTTTTCCCCGCAGCGGTCGGATGGCTCCGGCTTTCGGATCATCCTGACGTTTTCCGCGTTGCTGTTACTGCACGTATTGGAACTTGTGACGCTCGCCGTGTTCAACACGATGGTGGTGGCAAGCGTTCTGCCGCAATCGTTCAGCAACAGCCCGCCGATGTTTCAGGATGTTCTCTATGTTACGGGCATCTCGTTCTCGACCCTTGGCTATTCGTCCATAGAGGTGGTCGGGCCCTTTCGACTGTTGCTGATGCTGCAATCGCTTTTGGGCTTCATGTTGCTGACCTGGTCAGCGACGTTTCTTTACTCAGCCTGCCAGCAAGTCTGGCAGAAGGCGAAAGATGACTGAAAATCGCCACGCGCGTCGGACATGAGCTTGGCGTCAGCGTCAAATACGTCCTGATATCGGTCCTTTGACCTCACCGTGGAACGGTTGAGTGAGCGCTGCGTTGCGCGCGTGGATGAATAGCCCTTGACCTTCCAGTTGCTGGAATCCCTAGGTACAAAGCCATGGCACAGATTTTCGAAAAGACAGGCGATCACGTATCGCACCATCGACACGGGGATATCTTGAAATCTCCCGTATGGGTTGGTGTGTTGTTTGTCTTGCTCACAATGCCGGCTCACCTGTTTTTGGATGAAAAGAGCTCGATAGCTCTTGCTTCGATCACGCTTGCTTTGATTGGCGGTGCCTATATCGGCTTTGGCGCCGCGGACGGCAGAGCGCGCGTGTTCTGGGCAGAGCTCGCCGTCGCCCTTTTGTTCGGCTCGGCAGCCTTTTTGGGGCTGATATGGCATTGGGCTTTCCTTCCCTTGGGCTTGGCCCTGCACGCCCTTTGGGACATGTCACACCACAATTCTTATCGTCTCGCCCGGATTCCGAACTGGTATATTCCATTCTGCGTGGCCTTTGACCTTTTGGCAGCGACGTTTTTCGTTCTGCTCTATGCCGTGTTTTGATCCATGATGATGCGCATCCTTCTTATTGCGGTGTTCCTGATGGGAGTCGTCGCATTGGCCTTCCCGGACGTCCTTGGCGTTGACATTCGCCTGCCTGATCGCGCGGAAATTGACCGCTGGATCGAGGCGGCAGGTCTTGCCGGACCAATTGTTATCGTGGCGCTTATGACAATCGCTATCGTCGCAAGCCCCCTGCCCTCGGCGCCGATCGCACTCGCCGCCGGAGCGGCTTATGGGCACACGTTCGGGACACTCTTTGTCGTTCTTGGCGCGGAACTCGGTGCGCTTGCCGCTTTTGGTCTGGCCCGCGGTCTCGGTCGTCCCTTCGTTGAGCGTCATCTCGGTCAGAAGATTAACACAGGCCTGTTCGGATCGCAGAACACTCTGACCTTCTTGGTCTTCGGCAGTCGCCTGCTGCCGTTTCTGTCCTTCGATATGATCAGTTACGCCGCAGGTCTGAGCAAGCTGCATCTTTGGAGGTTCGCGCTGGCCACGATGGCCGGGATTATTCCAGCGAGTTTTTTGCTCGCTCACATGGGCAACCAGGCGATGAACGGAGATGCCCGCACTGCCACATGGACCGCGCTTGCGCTCGGTGGCTTTACCGGCCTGTCGGTTCTCTTCGCCGCGACGCGAAAGACCGGTACACAAGGGGAGGAGAGCTGATATGGCCAGTCATTCTCACGCCGGGCACATGCCGAGTTCCGGCAAGGCCCTTGTGATTTCGGCCTGGCTCACCGGCGTCTACTTCGTGATTGAACTGGCCGTCGGGCTCTGGACTGGCTCGATTGCCGTCCTGTCGGATGCGTTTCACACCCTGTCGGCGGTTGGCGGCGTTCTCGTGGCCATCTCCGCGCAGCGGATTGCGCGCCGTCCAGCGGATTCGACGCGCAGTTTCGGATGGTACCGCGCCGAAATCATCGGGGCGCTGGTGAATGGCGGCTTTCTTCTCGGCATGGCGCTTCTGGTGATCTGGATGGGCGCGATGCGGCTCGGAGACCCGATCCACCTGGCCACAGGCCCCATGCTTTGGGTCGCCTTCGGGGGCCTGGTCACGGAAGTGGTCTCTCTGGCGCTGATGTGGCAATCGAGCAAGGACGATCTGAATGCCCGTGGCGCGCTCTGGCACATCATCCAGACCTTTGTCGGCAGCCTCCTGATCATCGTCACCGCCCTTGTGATCGAGTTCACCGGCTTTCTGGCGATTGACCCGATTCTCGGCATAGCGTTCGGGGTGGTTCTCCTCTGGGCCTCTGTGGGCGTAATCAAGGAAGCGGTCCACATTCTCATGGAAGGCACGCCCGAGGGAACGGATCTCGACGCTGTAACAGCGGACCTGAACGGGCAGGACGGGGTTCTGGATGTTCACCATGTGCATGCCTGGACGCTGACCAGCGGCAAACACGCGTTTTCCGCCCATATCCGCCATCAGTCACCCGCCGAGGCCGCGGATTTGCTGAACAGGGCCTATCGGCGGCTGACGGAACAGCATGGGTTTCACATGGTCACGCTGCAGCTCGAAACAGAGTGTCTCGACGAGCGCCACGCGCGGGATCTTGATATAGTCCAGATAGCGGCTGCAAAGGCTGCGCAAGAAAAGACTGATGTGCGAGATGCGCATCCGCACCCAAGCCCTAACACAGAAGGGCCGTAGACTGTGATGGACATAATACTAGCCGCAGAGCCGGAGATTCGTCTGACGGCGTTTTTGAGTGTGCTGGCCGCCATGGCGCTTTGGGAACTCGCCGCCCCGCGTCGGCGGCGTGACATTCCGCGTGTCATCCGTTGGTCGAACAACCTGGCACTTGTCGTGATCGATACCGCGATCCTCCGGTTGTCTTTCCCAATCCTGGCCGTCGGTCTGGCGGTCCTGGCCGAGGAGCGGGGCTGGGGCCTGTTCAACATTATCGAGGCTCCTTTCGGGTTGGCTGTGATCCTGTCCATGCTGCTGCTCGATCTGGCGATCTATCTGCAACATGTCATGTTCCACGCCGTCCCGGCCCTGTGGCGCCTGCACCGGATGCACCATGCGGATCTCGACTTCGACGCAACCACTGGATTACGCTTCCATCCGATTGAGATCCTCATCTCGATGGCGATCAAGCTCGCCCTGGTGGCAGCGCTTGGTCCGCCCGCCGTCGCGGTTTTGTTGTTCGAGATCATCCTCAACGCCACTGCCCTCTTCAACCATGCCAACATCAACCTGCCGAGACCGGTCGACCGGTGGCTCAGATGGATCGTCGTCACACCCGACATGCAACGTGTGCATCATTCTGTCGATCCGCGCGAAACCAACTCAAACTACGGCTTCAACCTGCCGTGGTGGGACCGCCTCATGGGTACTTACGTAGCCCAGCCCGCGAAGGGCCACGAGGGAATGACGATCGGTATCGAGCAGTTTCGCACGACGCGCGACCTCTGGGTCGACAGGATGTTGATCCAGCCCCTTCGCGGGCCAGCAAGCGGACACGCCCTGGATACATCCGCCCTCACGCCGACAAGCAGGAACAGCCTCTGGACTCTCGAAAACACAGTTCTAGGGTCTCGGGTAACTCAAAAAGGAACACATGATGAAACGACGTACGTTCTTGCTGGCCGGAGCGGCTGCCACACTCCCCCTGCGAGCACTGGCCAACACGGAACCGGTCATTAAAGTCCTGAAAACCCCCACCTGCGGATGCTGCACCGCTTGGGTCGATCATGTCCGGCAAGCGGGCTTCGCGGTCGAGGCGCAGGACGTCGATCAGGATGCGCTTTATGCGTTCAAAGATCGGCTGCAAATTGCACCGGAACTTGCTGGATGTCACACGGCGGTCGTGGGCGACTATTTTATCGAGGGCCACGTGCCTGCCGCGGACATCACGCGGCTGCTGGCAGAGCAACCGATGGCGCGCGGTTTGACTGTCCCCCGCATGCCGATGAGTTCGCCCGGCATGGGCGGTCCCGGGGCCGGTGACGCTTTTGACACCTTGCTTGTTGGCTCCGACGGCGCGACCTCGGTCTTCGCGAGCCACAGCTGATCAGGTCATGGGTGCAGGTGATAGATCCCGCGGGACGGGTTCATGACCCGTCCGTCTTGCACAAGCTTTCGCAGCGCCCTGTAGGTCGCCTCATGGCTCAATTGTAACCGAGCGGCAAACTCGACGATGGAGCCTTCGAGCAAGCCTGCGATCAACCCTGCCATCACCCGGTCCTCTGCGCGCCGAATGCCGACGATCTCCAGCATCTGTCGCTGCGCCTGTATCTGTTGAGCCGCCTGACGGCCATAGGCGCGGGCAAATGCCGGGTCGGCAAAAGCGGCTGTCGCGTTGCCCTTTAATCTGAGACGCGACGCGGGGAGTGGACAGAACATGGGGGTCATGCGGCGCGTTTTCTGTTTGCGACGGTCAGCCGACCATCGAGAACTGCGGCCCTTGTGACGGCTACTCGGTGAGCCCCTTTGGGCGACCACCGCATCCTTCTGCGCTT
>NZ_JAXGFR010000022.1:0-56508 GCF_041008775.1 Pseudophaeobacter sp. C1-32P7
CAAAACAGGCGATCCACGCTCATCGCCACAACGAAGGTGGTCAGAGGGCTCAAAAACCGGGGGTAAAAGACGGGAGCGGGAGCCTTAGGGTGTCATTCTGCACTCAGCCGGAATCGACCCCTACAGGGCACTGAAAATATTCAGAAACCACCTGAAAGCTCCCCCGGGCAACGGCTGGCAGACACTGGCCGTGACCGCGTCCGATCAACCCGATCAAATTATCTGAAAAAGGGGTGAGAGGGCTAAAATAAAATTAAACCACAGGCTGATAGGCTGCGGTTGTTTGCCCCCCATCCGATCCGCAGGCCCTCCGCCGGGCAGGCGGGCGGCGCTTTGCTACAGGTGATAAGTATGGTTCACAAGTCCTCCACAGATCCCGCAGTCGATCCCACCGCAGCTCCCGCAGCTGGTGGGACGCGCGCCGCGCGCCGCTTCCGGCCGTTTTCCAGCATCGGGGCCAAGCTGGTGCTGATCCTGCTGGCGATGGGGGCTGCCTCGGCCGGGATCGGGGTGTTGGTGTCGCTGGTCTTTGCCCGGGTGTCCGATGACATGGGGGTGCTGACTCAGGAGATGCTGCCGCAGCTGGAGGTCAGCGCCCGGCTGACCGAGGCCACCGGCCTGACCCGCAATGCGATGACGGATATCCTGCTGGCCGATGATGCCGCAGAGCTGCAGGACCGCCGCAGCCAGATGGAGGCGGCGACCCAGCGCCTGCAGGAGGAGGTCACCGGCCTGCCCTCGGATCTGCGCGCCGAGTATGAGGCCGTGGTGACCCAAACGGTGCAGTCGCTGAATGCGCTGATGGCGGCGCGGGAAACCACCTTTGACAGCGAGGCCCGGATCGCGGCGCAGATCGATGATCTGCAAGAGAACAGCCAGCATCTGCAGAACACGCTGCTGAGCGCCGCCGAGGCCGCCTATTCCAACCTGCAGACCGGGGGCGATGCCACGATGTCCGCGATCGAAGACGCGCTTCTGGTGCTGGTGGAGGAAAATTTTGCCGGCCTGCAAAGCCTTCTGGAGGCGCAGGGCGATATCAACCTTCTGTCCGGGGTGGCGCTGGCGCTGGGGCAGACCCGGGATCCGTCTTTGAAAAAAGCCCTGTCCAATATCGCCAAAAGCTCGACCGCGCGGCTGGAAAACCTGCCCGAGCGGCTGGTGGAGATGGAGGTAGACCCGGTTGAAGCCGGCATCGTCGAAGAGGCGCTTGCCATCTTTGACCAGATGATGAACGCGCGCCGCTCTGAACAGAAAGAATTGCGCCCCCTGGTGCTGGATCACCGCCAGGCCAGTGCCAATGTCCTGCACAAGGCGATCGAGGACATGGTCTTTGTGCTGGAAATCGTCGCCGAGGAAACCGTCGAGGAAAGCCGCGATGCGGTGCAGAGCCTGCTGGACAATGAAATCGGCGTCTTGAAACAGCTTCTGGAAATGAACACGCAGGTCAACGCCCTGCAGGTGGCGGCGCTGCAGGTGCTGGCCGCTGATCGCACCGCCGCGGTCGAAGAGGCCGCTGCGCCGCTGCAGGCGGCGGCCACGGCGCTGATGGCATTTCGCGATATTGCAGGCGGGCAATTCGCTGCCGATCTGGAACAGATCGCTGCCGATGCCGATCCGGAGACCGGCATTGCCGCCTCGCGGATCGCCACGATCCGCGCCCGCGCCGAAACCGTCTCTGCCTCGCAGGAGGCGGCCAGTACCGTGGCCGAAATCGCCTTGCGGGCGGCGGCGCTCAGCGCCGACAACCAAGGCGCCATCGCCGAGATGGCCGGCTCCGTCTCCCGCGATGTGAAGGCGGCGCAAACCCGGATGCAAACCCTCTGGGCGGTCTCGGCGGCGGTGCTTTTGGCGGCGCTGGTGCTGACCCGGCTGCTGATCACCCGGCCGCTGATCCGGATCAGCGAGACCACGGAAAACCTGGCGGGCGGCGATCTCAGCCCGGTCACCGGCTTTGAGCGTTCCAGCAGCGAAATCCGCCGCATCTCCCAGGCCCTGTCGGTGTTCCGCAACGGGCTGGTGGAAAAGGAAGAGATTTCAAAGGCGGCCGAGGCCGAGCGCCAGCAGCATCTGGCGCAGCAGACGGCTGCCGTCAGCGCCATCGGTCAGGGGCTGGAACGGCTCGCCGAAGGCGATCTGACGGTACGGATCCACGACGAGATGAGCGCGGGCTACGGCAAGCTGCGCGACGATTTCAACCGGGCGCTTGGCGCGCTAGAAGACTCCGTACGCAGCCTCAGCCAGAGCGGCCAGTCCACCGCCAGCGGCACCACCGAGATTTCCGGCGCCGCGCGCGATCTGTCAGCCCGCTCCGAGCATTCAGCGCAGACCCTGGCCTCCACCGCGGCAGCGCTCAACGAATTGTCGGTCTCGGTCGAAAGCACGGCGCAGGCCTCGGGCGAGGCCTCGGCCTCGGTGGAGACCGCGCGCCGCAATGCCAGCGAAAGCATGGATGTGGTGCAGCGCACCTTTGCCGCCATGGAGGCGATCAAGGAAAGCTCGGACAAGATCGCCAAGATCATCGGCCTCATCGACAGCATCGCCCAGCAGACCAATCTTCTGGCGCTGAATGCCGGGGTCGAGGCGGCGCGGGCCGGATCCGTGGGCAAGGGCTTTGCGGTGGTGGCCTCGGAGGTGCGCAGCCTGGCACATCGCTCGAAAGAGGCGGCCAACGAGATCGCCAGCCTGGTGGCCGAAAGCAGCGAACATGTGGAACTGGGCGCCGATCTGGTCGGGCGCACCGGCGAGGTGATCAACGAGATTTCGCAATCCGTCTCCAGCGCCGCCGAGCTGATGCAGAATATCTCGCGCGCCTCGGCCGAACAGTCCAGCAACCTGCAGGAGGTGAATGGCGCGGTGGCCAATCTGGACGATGCCACCACCAAGAATGCCGCCCTTTTCGAAGAGGTAACCTCGGCCTCCATCTCCCTGTCGCAGGAGGCGCAGGCCATGGCCGCAGCGCTGGACCGGTTCCGCACCGGCCAGAGCGCATCAGATCAGGATTTGATGGCTGAAGAAGCCCCGCGCCTGTCGGCCTAATCCGGGGACCCGTCAGGCGGTTGCGGCTTCGACGGCTTCGACCACCTGATCCACGGTGCGCATCAGAAGGGCATCATCCTCGCATTCCGCCATCACCCGGATCAGCGGCTCGGTGCCGGATTTGCGGATCAGCAGACGCCCCTGCCCGTTCAGCGCGGCCTCGGCGTCGCGGATCGCGTCCTGAACGCCGGTCTCTTCCAGCGGTGTCTGCCCGGCGCCAAAGCGCACGTTCTTCAAAAGCTGCGGCACCGGATCGAACTGGCGCACCAGCTGAGAGGCCGCCTGCCCGGTCTGCACCATGGCGGCCAGCACGTGCAGCCCCGCCATCAGCCCGTCGCCAGTGGTGGCGTAATCGCTCATCACGATATGGCCGGATTGTTCACCGCCAAGGTTGAACCCGCCCGCGCGCATCGCCTCAACCACGTAGCGGTCGCCAACAGCGGTGCGTTCCAGCCTAAGACCCCTGCCCTCAAGGAAGCGTTCGAGCCCAAGGTTCGACATCACCGTGGCCACCAGCGCGCCGCCTGCCAGCTGGCCCGCCTCGGACCAGCGCGCCGCCAGCAGCGCCATCAGCTGATCGCCATCGGCAATGGTGCCGTTCTCGTCGATGACGATCACACGGTCGGCATCGCCATCAAGGCAGATCCCCACGTGGGCGCCATGGGCGACCACCATTTCGGCCGCCGCCTGCGGCTGGGTGGAGCCGCAGCCGCGGTTGATATTGGTGCCATCGGGGGATGTCCCCATGGCGATCACCTCGGCGCCCAGTTCCCAGAGGATTTCCGGCGCGGCGCGGTGGGCTGCGCCATTGGCGCAATCCACCACCACCTTCAGCCCATCCAGACGGATATCCCGCGGTAGCGAGGATTTCACCCGCTCACCATAGCGAAAGCGCGCATCGTCGATCCGCTTGGCGCGACCGATATTGCCTGCCTGCGCCGGTTCCACCCCGGCTTCGATCAGGGCTTCGATCTCGATCTCCGCCTGATCCGACAGTTTGAATCCATCGGGGCCGAAGAATTTGATGCCGTTATCCTCGGCCGGGTTGTGACTGGCCGAGATCATCACGCCAAGATCGGCGCGCATCGAGCGCGTCATCAGCCCCACCGCCGGGGTCGGCACCGGCCCCAGCAGAAGCACGTTCATGCCGGTGGAGGTCAGACCGGCGGTCAGCGCGTTTTCGAACATATAGCCGGAGAGACGGGTGTCCTTGCCGATCACCACCCGGTGGACGCCGCCGACCTCGCGCCGGAAATAACGTCCGGCGGCAGCGCCGATGCGCAGCGCCATATCGGCGGTCATCGGGTGGGTGTTGGCGGTGCCGCGCACCCCGTCGGTGCCAAAGAGTTTGCGCATGGGTCGGGTCTTCTTTCCGTTGATATGCCCCAAAGCCGACCGCTGCCTAAAGACGCAGGTCCGAGGCCTCGGGCGGCAGGATGTATTTCAGATCATAAAGCAGCGCGCCGGGGGTGCCATAGGCACGGATCGCCTCGGCGCCCATCTGCCGGAAGGTATCATGGGCCACCGCCAGCATCACCCCGTCATAGCGCCCCGCAGCGGGCTCGGTTACCAGGGAGATACCATATTCTCGCAGCGCCTCCTCGGGGTCGGCATGGGGGTCGTGGACCTCGGGGAGGACACCGAACTCCTCAAGCGCACGCAGAACGTCGATGACCCGGGTGTTGCGCAGATCGGGGCAGTTTTCCTTGAAAGTCAGCCCCATCACCAGCACCCGCGCGCCTGCGACAGGCAGGCCACGGCGCAGCATCGCCTTGACCATTTCGCCGGCCACATAGGCGCCCATGCCATCGTTGAGCCGCCGCCCCGCCAGGAGGATCTCGGGATGATAGCCAAGGCTTTCGGCCTTATGCGTCAGGTAATAGGGGTCGACGCCGATACAGTGCCCGCCCACCAGACCCGGGCGGAAGTTGAGGAAATTCCACTTGCTGCCGGCCGCCTGCAGTACCGCCTCGGTATCGATATCCATGCGGTTGAAGATCATCGCCAGCTCGTTGATCAGGGCGATATTGATGTCGCGCTGGCTGTTCTCAATCACCTTGGCGGCCTCGGCCACCCGGATCGAGGGCGCGGGATGGGTGCCCGCCTGCACCACCTGTCGGTAAAGCGCATCGACCTGTGCCGCCACTTCGGGGGTCGAGCCGGAGGTGACCTTGACGATATCGGCCAGGCGCCGGGACTTGTCGCCCGGGTTGATCCGCTCCGGCGAATAACCGACGTGGAAATCCCGGTTGAACACCAGCCCGGAGGCGGCTTCGAGCACCGGCACGCAGTCTTCTTCGGTGGCGCCGGGGTAGACGGTGCTTTCATAGATCACCAGATCGCCGGGTTTCAGCGCGGCGCCCACGGTCTCCGAGGCGCGCAGCAGCGGCGTCAGATCCGGGCGGTGGCTGGCATCCACCGGGGTCGGGACGGTGACGATGAAGATCGTGCAACCGGCAATCTCGCCTGGGTCCGAGGTAAAGGAAAGCTGGCCAGCCCCGGTCAGATCATCGGCGGCGATCTCGCCGGTGCGGTCCCGGCCGCCGCGCAACTCGGTGATACGGTCAGCGCTGATGTCGAACCCCAGGGTCGGGCGTTGCTGGCCAAAGGCCACCGCAAGCGGCAGGCCCACATAGCCAAGGCCGATCACGCAAATCCGCGCCTCTGGATCGCTCATGCCGGGGTCCTTTTCCTGTTCGGGCCGGGAAACGTGCCGAAAATCCTGCCAGGGATCGGGATAGAGACCGGATCGGCAGGCGTCTGACCCTCGGCTATAAACCGCTGCGAAAGAGGCTTCAACAGGGTGCAAAAAAGCGGGCCACAGAGGACCCGCTTTTTCGAAATATCATCCGCCGGAGAATACCGGCTGCGACCCTCTGGCTTAGTTGCCGTTGCCGGTCGTGGTCGTGGTGGTGGTGGTGCCGGTTTCGTTGTCGTCGTTGGTGACAACACCAACGATGACCGCTGCCGCGACCACACCTGCTGCGATACCGCCTGCACCCAGACCGCCGCCGAGACCTGCACCACCGCTGCCGCCGCCGCCGTTACCGGCAGCTGCGGCGCCAGTTGCCTGTGCGGATGCGGATGTTGCGGCCAGTGCGGCCAGTGCGAATGCTGCGAAGAACTGTTTCATGATCCAAACTCCTGTGGAGACCTTTGAGGGTGACCCTATGCGAGGTCTCCTTTCAATTCAACGAAAGGAGAGACTGCAGCAGGCAGAAAAAAACATTTTTTTTGAACGTTGCGCGAAAACCGCTCACCCCCTGCGAAATGCGGGGAAAATAAGGCGAAAAAGGCGACAATTCGCTCAAAGTGTCAGCTGGCGGATGCGCAGATAGCCGGTGGTGGGACCGGCCCATTGCCGCGATTGCCACAAATGGCCGCTGCGGGAATCGATCCAGTAGTCATTGACCACCACGCCGGATTCGCCATCCGGACCGGACTCGCAGCGTTCCTGCAGATGCCGGGTCTGGTAGGTTAACTCGATGATTTCGATGGTCTCCGGGCCCAGATCCAAGACGGTACAGGCCAGGGTGAAGGCCTGCGACCGGTTGTCGAGCGCGGCAAACTCATAGCGCCGTGCGCCCGTCGCCCCCCCCACAGGTCCCATGGCGCCGCCGGTCTCGCGGACCAGCGCCGAGGAGGACAGCATGTCGTTGCGCAGCCCGCGGGTGGCGGTGAGCACGCCATTGCGCATCGCCAGCGTCACCGCATCCTCGGTCAGCCAGACGGTGACCTGACCCGGGGTGCTGTCCTGTTTCACCAGCTGCGGCTGCAGATAGGCGCGCTGGCCATCGTCCTCGATGGTGACCTCGATATAGGTCTCATCCAGACTGTCGAGCAGCGCCCGCGTCACCGGCGGACGCTCGGGCTGGCGCTTGAGGCGTTGTTTTACCTGCTGGCCGACGACCTGCATGATTTCCACCTCAAGCGGCGCATCCTGCGGCCCGCCACTGCAGGCGGCCAGCACAAGCGCAGCGCTCAGGATCCCGGCGAGCACGCGCAGGGGGCGGGTCAGCTGTGCCATGTTCATTCCCAGAACCTCGCCCGTTGCGCCTGCAGGCTGCGGCGGTGGGCGGTGCGTACATCGCCGTAAAGACCGCCAACCCCACCGACGCGCTGGCCGCCGTCCCGCTGGATCGGGCGGATGGTCAGCCCGTAGGCGTTGCGGGTTTCCTTGCCCAGGAGCCAGCCGAGCGGAATGCGGAAGTAGAACCCCTTGTCAAAGGAGCCTTCGCCGAACTCTGCCGCCGAGACATTGGTCAGGGTGAAGAAGCCGCCGACCTTGAAGCCGTTCTCGAACTCCCGGAACAGGCTGAAGGTGCCGCCGTAATCCCCGGCCAGGTAGCGACCCACATCGACCTGCGCCTGATAGCTTTCGCCCAGCTCCAGATAGGCCGAGGCATGGCCGGTGAAGGTCTTGTAATCGCGGAAGGACAGGCGCTGGTCGTAATCGCGCTGAATGACGTAATTGGCCTCGACCCCCAGTGCCAGCGGGCTGGAGACCGGTTTCCACAGCACCTCGCCCGACAGACCACCATACATGCTTTCAAACAGGCCCGCGCGCAGCCGGGCATAGACGTTGCGCCGCGGCTGCCAGCTGCGGTCCACGTAGAGGTTTTCCAGCGTGGTGCCGTATTGCGCATAGAAGGACTGGTCGGTGCGCACATGCGGCAGCACCGAGTTCGACGCCCGCCCGTCCTGCACGTTGCCCCAAGCCCGCTGGCGGATGCTACCGGCGATGCGCCAGCCGGGCGCCGGGGAATAGCCCGCGGCGAAATCCACCCCCACGTCCAGCCGGAATGGCCGAGCCGGATCGAAATAGGCCGGCGCCGCATAAGGGCTGATGGAGCGGGTGAAGGCGGGATAAAGCTCCTCCGAAAAAATCGCCGTCTCGGGCAGCGGCCCGGCGCCGGTCACCGCCGCCACCGCCATCAGACCATCGGAGGCCTCGGGCGAGAATTCCAGTTCTTCCAGATCGGAGCGCCGAATCACCGTGGTCGACAGGCCCATGCCCGAACGCACCGAAATGATGCGGAAGGTCTCGATCGAGGGCGGCAGCGTCAGCGCCATGGTGCGCGCCACCCGGCCCACTGCAATGGCATAGGAGCGGTAGCGCGGGTTGCGGAACCGCACCTCGGCCTCGGTTCCCTTGAGGTCGATCGCCTCCAGCACCAGCCCGTGCGGCTTCAGCCCTTCGGCCACCAGATCGCGGAACCGGGTGCGTTTATATTCGCTCTCGGTCCAGTCCTGGCTCCAGTGTTCCTCTTTCGTGGCCCATTGGCTGCGCGGCACGATGGGGGCCGGGGCGGGCACCTGGGTCGCGATGATCGGGTGCCGGGGCTTCAGCTGGAACTGCGCGGTGATGCCAAGTTCGGAGCCATACATGTAATAGGCGCCGATGCGGGTGGTCTTGGACCATTGGTATTCAAGCCCGTAGTTCACCTGCGACTTGCGCTCGAAGACATTGGAGATGCGGGTCTCGGTCACATAGGCGTCCGAGGAATATTCCGCCTTGACGGACCAGCGTTCATTGGCCTGCCATTCGATGCCCGCAAAAGGCGCGAAATCGCCGCGGAACCACTGGTCATAGGACAGGTTGCCGCCGGTGCCGCCGCCCACGAAACTGGGGCGCTTGCCGCCGATATTGCCCACCGCCCCATAGGAGCCAAGCCGCCCCCAGCCAAGACCGGCCGAGACTTTCAGCTGGCCGGGGCTGCGCCCGGCCGCGCCGCCAAAGCGCAGGGGCGGCGTCTCGATCCGCTTGGTGGCGACCAGATATTCCGCCGCATAGACCCCGGTGCCCGCGAAATCCTGCAGTCCCATGGTCAGTTCCGGCAGGTAGCGCCGTTCACGCAGCAGCCGGAAGCGCACGTCAAAGCCGCGGTCGTAATAGGTGTTGAAGCCAAAGAGGTTGAGATTGCGGATGCCGTTGTAGCGGAAGGAAGCGCTGAGCCAGGGCAGCGCCTGGAAGGTCAGGTTGTAGCGGCTCTGCCCGCCAAACCAGGAAAAGGTGGTGGCAAAATGCCCGTCCGGCAGCATTTCGGCGCTTGGCGTGTCCATCAGGCCGGGGGTGCCGTAGAAATTGAGCCCCGGTGCTGCGGGTGGCTCCAGACTGGGCGCATCAAAGTTGTCGACCTGCGCTGCGGTGGCAAATCCCGGCGCCGTGGTACTGTCCTGCGCCAGGGCGCCAGAGGCGCCTGTGCAGATCCCCGCGATGATCGCGGCAGAGAGGCCAGAGGGGCCCGGCCCTGCGAAAGAGGGGAAAACGCGCCGGAACGTATATCTGCGGGAAGAGGTCACGACGGTCCTGACTGTCTGAAAATGCCTGCCTCAGGCGGTTAGAACACAGAATCCCGAACCGGATCAACGGTCAGAACAGCGCGGCGTGCGCTCATGAGGTTTTCCGGTCCGCCGGGGGCTGGGTATAGCCTTCGACCCAGCGCGTGACCACCTGCCGGGCCGCCGTCTCGTCCCCGGCCGCCACCGCCTGGCGCAGCCCGCGCAAGAGGGCGGCGGTTTCGAGTTCCGACAACACGGTTTCCCGGGCGCAGAAAATCTTCTGATGCCGGGTGCCGATCACCTCCTGGCTGAGGGTCAGCTCCTCTTCCATCTTCTCGCCGGGGCGCAGCCCGATGATGTCGATGGCGATATCGCCATCGGGATTGTCTTCATCGCGCACCGTGTAACCGGCGCTGGCGATCACCTGCCGGGCCAGCTGCAGGATCGAGACCGGCTCGCCCATGTCCAGCACGAAGACCTCGCCACCCATGGCCTCGGCGCCGGCCTGCAGCACCAGCTGCACCGCTTCGCGGATGGTCATGAAATAGCGTTTCACATTGGGATCGGTAACGGTCACCGGGCCGCCGCGGCTGATCTGTTCCTGAAACAGCGGCACCACCGAGCCGGAAGAGCCCAGCACATTACCAAAGCGCACCATGGTGAAGACGGTGTTCGGATGGCGGCTGGCCAGATCCTGCACCACCAGCTCGGCCATGCGTTTGGAGGCGCCCATCACATTGGTCGGCCGCACCGCCTTGTCCGAGGAAATCAGGATGAAACGTTCCACCCCGGTCTGCGCCGCCGCCCGGGCCAGGGTTTCGGTGCCAAAGACGTTGTTGGCAAGGCCCGGTAGCGGGTTGGCCTCGACCAGGGGGACGTGTTTATAGGCCGCCGCATGCAGCACCACCTGCACGTCGTGGGTGTTCAGCACCAACCGCACCTGACGCGGATCTGTGACCGATCCCAGCACCGGCACAACCTCGATCCCGGTGCCCGCGGTCAACTGCTTCATTTCCTGATGCACGGTATAAAGCGCCAGTTCGGACAGTTCGAAAAGCACCAGTTTCGTCGGCGCGCAGGCCAGCACCTGACGGCAGAGCTCCGAGCCGATCGACCCGCCGGCGCCAGAGACCAGAACCACCCGCCCGGCATAGGAGGCGGCGGCCTCCTGCAAGGGCACATCGCGGGCCGCGCGGCCGAGGAATTTCTGCGGCGCCACCGGAGTCAGCTTGTCCACCAGCGCCTCTTCGCCGATCAGCTGGGCAAAGGAGGGTAGCGCCTGCACTTCCAGCTGCATATCCTGCAGGTGCTTGGTGATCTGAGCCTGTTTCGGCTGGCTTTGCGACGGCATCGCCAGCAGCACCCGCTTGATGCTGCGGGTCTTGACGATGTGGTCGATACGGGCGGGTGGGAAGACCGGCAAGCCCACCAGCGTCATGCCCTGCAGCGAGGAATTGTCATCGACAAATGCCACCGGATCGATGCCGTCATGGGCCTTCAGTGCCTGTGCCAGCTGGGTGCCGGTGGTGCCCGCACCGTAGATCAGCACCCGGCAGCGCGGCTGTGCGCGGCGGTAGATCGCCATGACCACCTGATGCAGAACCCCACGGGTGGCGACCAGGAACAGGAAATAGCTGGTACCGAAGACCACATGGGTGCCGGGCGTCAGGTCGGGGCCGAACAGATAGGTCAGCCCGGCCACCACAAGGGCGGTCACGAAGGCGACCGCCGCCGTCAGCGTCACCGCGTGGCGTTCATAGGCGTTGAGCTGCACCATCGGCAGCCCCAGCCAGACCGACATCGCCGCCATCACCGCCATGGCATAGGGCAGCACCGGCACCATCAGAATCAGGGTTTTCAGGGCAGGATCCGGCAGCGGCTGCACTGCGAAGGTGAACAAAAGCGCCAAGGGGATCAGAGCCAGATCAATAGCCAGAAAGATATAGGATTTCTGTTTGCGCGATAATGCACTGATCAGATTAAACACGCTTGTGCCCCTGTTCCCTGACAGCCTGCCCGGTTGTCCCTGCCATGACCCTGCCCGGTCACGACTTCGGGTTGCCGCCTTTGCATGATGCGTTTTTTTGCAATCCCGCCCATGCTATCCGCCCGGTTTTTTAAAATCACCCGGATCACTGTTCAAATTCGTCTAATGGTTATCTCTATCCTGTTTTGGCTTTAGCACAAACCCCGGGGCAGCGGAAAGTCGCCAAATCCGGACCCTGTCTGCCCCCAAAAACAGGCAACTAACCGCGGCGGAAAATATTGCCGATGGTCTGGAACACCAGATCGAAATCATAGCACATGTTACGGTGGCGCTGGTAAATCAAATCGAGCCGCGCCTTGGCAGGCACGCAGATGCGCGAATAGACCGCATCGGTTTCCTCGGGGCTGTTGCAGCGTGCCAGCAGCGCCGCCTCGTGCTTGTGATACGTGATCGAAGCCAGCCCGGTGACGCCGGGACGGCTTTTCAGCACCTTTTCATAGACTTCAGGATGGGCCTCCACATATTGGCGCAGCGGCGGGCGCGGCCCGACAAAGCTGAGATCGCCTTTGAGGATGTTCCAGAGCTGGGGAAATTCATCCAGCCGCTTGCGCCGCAGCCAGGCGCCGGTGCGGGTGATGCGCGCCGCCTTGTCGCCGCCGGAGACGCCCGCATCCTCGGCCACCACGGTCATGGTGCGGAGCTTCCAGAGATCAAAGGGCTGGTCCGGCGTTTTCATCCGTTCTGCCACATAAAACAGCGGTCGCCCTTCCTTCAGCAGCAGCCAGAGCAGCAGCACCAGCAGGATCGGCCCCAGAATCACGATCAGCAGCGTGGCAAAGAAAAGATCGAAAAGGCGTTTGTCCCAGGTCATGTCTCTGCTTCCGTCATGGGGGTGGTACGGCAAGGTCAAAGGCACGACAGCCTTCAGGGTCTCCTCGTATTTTAAGCGCTCTTCCCTGCCAAGCCCCAAGTCAGGCGCGGCAGCCCGGCACGACATGATCCGGAAAGGCGGCTTTGACCTCCTGCGCCGTGGGGACGGACAGCGCCGCGCCATAGCGCGTCACCGACAGGGCTGCCGCCGCGGTGGCATATTGCGCGGCCTCCGGGACCCCGCGCCCCTGCAGCACTTGCGCCAGAAAGACGCCGTCAAAGCAATCACCGGCGCCGCTGGCATCGACTTCCTGCACTTTTGGCGCGGAAAAATGCTGCACCTCCTGATCAAAAGAGACCAGCACGCCCTCCCCGCCCATGGTCATCGCCACCAGCCCGGCGCCAAGGCCGCGATAATGGCTAAGGATATCCTCAGCCCGGTCCAGCCCGGTCAACTGGCGCGCATCCTCATATCCCGGCAGCACGATATCGGCCTGGGCGATGGTCGCCTCCGCCGCTGCGCGCGCCCGCTCCAGTGGCCAGAGCTTCAGCCGCAGGTTGGGATCATAGGATATCTTCACGCCGCCCTGTCGCGCCAGTGCCACCGCCCGGTCCGCCGCCGCATGGGCCGAGGCGCTGATGGCCTGCGAAATGCCGGACAGATGCAGCACACCAACCCCGGCAAAGGCCTCTTCCGGCAGGTCCTGCGGCTGCATCTGCGCCGCTGCCGAATTGGCCCGGCGGTATTCGAAGTGATGGGCGCCATCGCGATAGGTGATGAAATAGAGCCCGGTCTCGGCCCTCGCGACGGCCGCCACATGGCGGTGATCCACCCCTTCATCGTCCCAGACCTGGCGGATCATGGCACCAAAGGCATCATCGCCCAGATGCGCCAGCATCGCCGCATCCGCGCCCTGGCGGGCGGCTGCGATGGCCACATTGGAGACATCGCCGCCAATGCCACCGCGCCAACTGCCATCGCCCGCATCGCTGAATTCGACCAGAGGCTCGCCCAGACAGAGCAGTCTTCCCGATATCATCGCCGCCCCTCAGTGATTGTTGCGCAAGGGATGTTTGCGGGCGACATCGCGGTATTCCGTCGCCCCTTCCATCACCATGCCGTCCGAGAAGGGCCGCACGCTGGCGCGGAACATCTCCTGCCAGGGGGTCTGGCTTTGCGGCATCGCATAGCCGCCTGCGGCCTCAAGCCGGGCGCGGCGGGCCGCCAGTTCCTCTGCGCTCAGCAGCACATTCACGCTGCGCGCGTTCAGATCGACGCGGATCCGGTCGCCGTTTTCCAGCAGCGCCAAGCCGCCACCATCCGCAGCCTCGGGCGAAGCATTCAGGATCGAGGCTGAGCCGGAGGTGCCGGATTGCCGCCCGTCGCCGATGCAGGGCATCGCATGCACCCCCTGCTTGATCAGATAGGAGGGCGGCCGCATGTTCACCACCTCGGCGCCGCCGGGATAGCCCTTGGGGCCGGCACCGCGCATCACCAGGATGCAATGGGCATCGATATCCAGCGCCGGATCATCGATGGTCTGATGGAACTGCTCGGGGCCATCGAAGACAATCACCCGGCCTTCAAAGGCATTGGGATCCTGCGGATCGGACAGGTAGCGGCCGCGGAATTCATCATTGATCACCGAAGTCTTCATCAGCGCGCTGTCGAACAGGTTGCCCGACAGGTTCAGAAAACCTGCATTGGCCAGCAGCGGCGCCGAGGCCGGGCGGATCACATCCGCATCCGCGGTTTCCGCCGCCTGATAATTCTCCGCCACCGTCCTGCCATTGGCCATGGCGACCTCCGGATGCGGCAGCAGCCCCGCCTTCAGCAGCTCGGCAATCACCGCAGGCACCCCGCCGGCGCGGAAGAAATCCTCGCCCAGATACTGACCCGAAGGCTGCATGTTCACCAGCAGCGGCACCTCATGGCCCAGTCGCTCCCAGTCGCCGTTGCTGAGTTCGATACCCAGATGCCGGGCGATGGCGTTCATATGGATCGGCGCATTGGTGGAGCCGCCAAGCGCCGAGGCCACGACGATGGCATTCTCAAAGGCCGCGCGGGTCATGATATCGCTGGGGCGCAGGTCCTGATTGACCATCTCGACGATGCGCAGCCCGGTGTAATAGGCCATCTGGCCGCGCTCCCGGTAGGGCGCCGGGATCGCGGCCGAACCCGGCAGCTGCATGCCCAGCACCTCGGCCAGAGAGTTCATCGTCGAGGCGGTGCCCATGGTGTTGCAATAGCCCACCGACGGCGCCGAGGAAGCAGCCATTTCGAGGAACCCCTCGGCGTCGATCTCGCCCGCGGCCAGCTGCTGGCGGGCTTCCCAGATCACGCTGCCGGAGCCGGCCCGCTTGCCCTTGTGCCAGCCATTCAGCATCGGCCCGACCGACAGCGCGATGGCCGGGATATTCACCGTTGCCGCCGCCATCAGCAGGGCCGGCGTGGTCTTGTCGCAGCCGATGGTCAGGACAACGCCGTCGATGGGATAGCCATAAAGCGTCTCCACCAGGCTCAGATAGGCCAGGTTGCGGTCCAGCATGGCGGTGGGGCGTTTACCGGTTTCCTGAATCGGATGCACCGGCACTTCCAGCACGATACCGCCTGCGGAGCGGATCGCCTCGCGGGTGCGGTTGGCCAGTTCCAGATGGTGCCGGTTGCAGGGCGACAGATCGCTGCCGGTCTGGGCGATGGCGATGATCGGCTTGTCCGAGCGCAACTCTTCGAGGGTCAGCCCGTAATTCAGGTAGCGCTCCAGATACAGCGCCGTCATCTCCGGATCGGCCAGGTTGTTGAACCACTCGCGCGAGCGCAGTTTCTTGCCAGTTTTGCCAGTCATGTCAGGCTCCTATCTTCCGGTGATGCCGGGAAAGGCAATCAGCAGTGCCAGCGCCAGCATCTGCATCGCGATGAAGGGCAGCAGCGAGCGGAAAATCTCGCCCAGCGAGATGCCCGCAGGCGCCACCGATTTGAGGTAAAAGGCTGCCGGGCCAAAGGGCGGCGACAAGAAGCTGACCTGCATGTTCATCGCAAAGACAACCCCGAACCAGACCGGATCAAAGCCCAGATCGCGCACGATGGGCACAAAGATCGGCATGGTCAGAAGCGCGATACCGACCCAATCCAGGAACATCCCCAGCACAAAGAGAAGCAGCATCATCACCAGCACGATGACGGTGGGATTGTCTGAAATGCCGGTGATCAGCGTGGAGACGAAATTGATGCCGCCCATCAGGTTGAACACACCAACCAGAGCCGAGGCGCCGATGCCGATCCAGACGATCATGCCGACGGTCGACAGGGTCTGCAGCGCTGCGCCCTTCAGCAGCGCCAGGGTGAATTCGCCGCGGATCACCGTCGACAGGGTCACGCCGATCACCCCGATGGCCGAGGCCTCGGTGACCGAGGCGATGCCGCCGTAGATCGATCCGAGAACGAAGATCACCACCAGGATCGGCAGGATCAGCCCCTTGAGCAGGCGCAGCTTTTCCCGGGTGGGGATTTCCCCGGCCTCGGGCACCGGCGCCACCGCCGGGTTCAGATAGGCGCGGATCAGCACATAGGTGATATAGAACCCGGCCAGCATCAGCCCGGGCAGGAAAGAGGCGGTGAACAGATCGCCGATCGAGACGCTGGCCGTCAGCCCGTAGATGATCAGCACGATCGAGGGCGGCACCATGGTGCCAAGCGCGCCACCCGCGCAGCAGACGCCGATCGCCAGCCGCTGATCATAGCCCAGCCGCAGCATCTGCGGCAGCGCCAGCAGACCCAGCAGCACCACCTCGCCGCCGATGATGCCGGACATCGCCGCCAGTACCACCGCCACCAGCAGGGTCTGGATGGCAACACCGCCGCGCAGGCGGCCGCCGACCACCCGCATCGCGTCGAACAGATCGCGGGCAATGCCAGACCGGTCCAGAATCGCCGCCATCAGCACGAACATCGGCACCGAGACAAAGACAAAGCTGTTGACGAAGCTGAAGATCCGCGAGGTGATCAGCGGCACCGCCATCGGCCCGAACCAGCCCAGGGCAAAGATCAGCGCCACCAGCAGGGTGACAAAGGCCAGCGGCATGCCGGTCAGCAGCAGCACCAGCAGCATGGCAAACATCGAAAAGGTCGCCCATTCGATCCCCATCGCCTTGAAGTCGGGGATCAGCATCAGAAGTTCCATCGATCAGGACCCCGGCTTACGAAGATAATTGACGGCAAGAACCGCGAATTGCAGCGCCAGCAGCAGCAGCACGACAAAGAGAAACACTTTGGTCAGGCCCGGCGTCGGCGGGTTCCAGGCGCTGCCGCTGGTTTCCAGGCGCAGCGCCCCCGAGGGTGTCCAGACCGCCCGCGCGACGCTGGTCCAGGAGGCCCAGGCGAAACAGGCGCAGGCCAGGCTGCAGGCGGCCGAGATCCCCACATCCATGATCCGCCGGGCAGAGGCCGAAAGCTGGTCATAGATCAGCACCACCCGGATATGCGCATTGCGCGCCGCCGCATAAAGCCCACCGAAGACAAAGGAGCAGGCGGTGAGGAAGATCACCGTCTCATGCGCCCAGACCGTCGGACGGTTGAAGCCGTAGCGCAGGATGACCTCGAGAAACAGGATGCCCGCGCAGGACAGGATGGCGAGGGCAAAGCCGGTGCCTGCCGTATTGACGATCCGGCCTAGGGCGCCGGCTTCCGGAGCGGCGCCGGTATCAGCATCGGCGTCGTGAGTCTGAGGCGTTGTGTCTTCGGTCATGGGGCGGATCCAGAAAAAGAACGCGCCCCGGCCCGCGGGGGTCGGGGCGCTTGCATGCCGGACTGCTTATTGCAGCAGGCCCTTGTCGCTGAGATAGCCGGTCAGGGTTTCATAGACCAGCATCGAGGCTTCGGAGGCCTCGGCTGCCGCGGCCCATTCGTCCTTGGCGATGGCACGGAAACGGGCGCGTTCCTCGGCCGGCCAGTCATGCACGGTCACCTTGCCCGACGCGGTCGCCTCGGCCACGGCCGCCGCATCGCGCTCGGCCAGAACGCCGATCTGCTTACGGGCGAAGTCGGACACGCTGTCCTCCAGCGCCTCTTGCAGATCTGTCGGCAGCGCATCCCAGGTCGCCTTGTTGATGCTCACCTCGACCAGCGGCATCGAGTGGAAGCCGGGATAGACCGGGTGGGTGGCAATGTCGTGCATGCCCTGGGCATGGTTGGTTGAGAACACGGTGTAATCGGCCGCATCGATGACGCCCTTGTCGAGCGAGGTGAAGACCTCACTGCCCGGCAGGTTCACCGGCGCGGCGCCGGCCGCGGCAAAGACCTTTTGCACCATGCCTTCGGGGGCGCGCATTTTCAGGCCCTTGAGATCGTCCACACCGTCCAGCGGCACCTTGGACAGGAAGGCTTCAAGCCCGGGGGTGGTGGCGCCGATGAAATGCAGCCCATAGGGCTCCATCAGCGTGTTCATCAGCTCCTTGCCGCCGCCGTTCTCCATGAAATCCAGCATCTGCTCGGGGTCCGACCAAGCGCCGACCGGGTTCGCGATCAGGCCAAAGGCCGGCTCCTTGCCGGCGAAATAGGAGGTGTCGGTGAAATGGCCGTTGAGGATGCCCGCCGCCACCGCGTCCTGGGTTTCGCTATGCGCCACGATGGTGCCAACCGGCAGCAGTTCGATGGCAATCCGGCCATCGGTGCGCGCCGCGACATCCTCGGCCCAGCTCTGCTGCAGCAGGAAATTCGCATTGCCCGCCGGATCCGAGGACTGGAAGCGGAAATCGTATTCGGCCGCCAGCGCCGCGCCCGACACCGACAGCATGGCCACCGCCGACCAGGCCAGTTTCGCAAAAGTATCTTTCATGAGCCTTCCTCCCTTAAAAGTTGACGGCAGGAGTAATGATTGCGCAATCATTTGTCAACTTGCCATCCAAAGGCTTTCATGGCAGAGTGTTTTCCAATGAAAAAAAAGACCGAAAACTATAGGATTACCCTAAAGGACGTCGCTACCCACGCTGGAGTTAGCGCGATCACTGTTTCCCGGACGATCCGTTCCCCCCAGCTGGTTTCCGAAAGCGCCCGCAAGCGAGTCAGGCGCTCCATCGACGCGCTTGGCTACGTGCCCGATGCGGCCGCCTCGACGCTGGCCTCGACCCGGACCGATGTGATCGGGCTGCTGATTCCCTCGCTGACCAACAGCGTCTTCACCGATGTGCTGCGCGGGCTTTACGATGCGCTCGAAGGCAGCCGGTTTTCCATCCAGATCGCCAATTACCGCTACAGCCCCGAGACCGAGGAAAAGCTGGTGCGCACCTTCCTGAACCAGAAGCCGGCCGGCATGATTCTGGCGGGCGTCAATCAGACCGAGGCCTGCCGCAGGTTGCTGCAGGCAGCGCCCTGCCCGGTGGTGCAGATCATGGACAGCGATGGCGAGGCGGTCGACAGTCTGATCGGCCTGTCCCACTTTGACGCCGGCCGCGCCGCAACCGGGCATCTTGCCGATCAGGGCTACCAGCGCATCGGCTTTCTCGGCGCCCGCATGGACCCGCGCTCGCAGCGCCGCTTTGCCGGGTTCCGCAGCGAGCTGGAGGAGCGCGGCCTGTTCGACCCCGACCGGGTGGTGACGACCCCCAAGGCCTCCAGCGTCGGGCTGGGCGGCACCCTGCTGTCTGATCTGTTCGCCCGGGCGCCGGACACCGATGCGATCTTCTGCAACAACGACGACCTGGCCGCCGGGGCGCTGTTCGAAGCGCAGCGCCGCGGCATCCGGGTGCCCGAGGATCTTGGCATCTGCGGCTTCAACGACCTGGAGATGAGCCGTCACCTCAACCCCGCGCTGACCTCGGTGGCGACGCCGCGCTACCAGATCGGCACCGAAGCGGTGGCGCATCTGATGCGCGCCCTGGAGGCGCCGGAGAGTGCCGAGCGCCAGGATATCAACCTTGGCTTTGAGGTCATCCCGCGCGGCACGACAAAACGGCAGGGCGGCTGAACCCTCACCGCGGCCTCTTTCCCTTTTCAACTCCCCCCGCAACCGCCGGGCGGCGCGCTCCGCCTGCCCCGGCGCCTTCAATTCCGGAGCATACCCCATGCAAATAACCCCTCAGGAAGCCAGCCTCCGCAGCCGCGAGATCTGCGCCCTGGCACCGGTGATGCCGGTGCTGGTGATCCGGGAGGCCGCAGCCGCCGGGCCGCTGGCCGAGGCCCTCATCAGCGGTGGCCTGCCAGCCCTTGAAGTGACCCTGCGCACTCCGGCGGCGCTGGAGGCGATCCGCGACATGGCGCAGGTGCCGGGCTGCGTGGTCGGGGCCGGCACGCTGATCACCCCGGATGATGCGGTGGCGGCGAAAGAGGCCGGCGCAGAGTTCGGCGTCTCCCCCGGCGCCACCGATGCGCTGCTGGACGCCTGCGAGAAGATCGGCTTGCCGCTGCTGCCCGGCGCCGCCACCGCGTCAGAGGCCATGCGGCTGCTGGCCCGCGGCTACCGGATGCAGAAATTCTTCCCGGCCGAGGCCTCTGGCGGCGCTCCGACCCTGAAGGCCATAGGCGCGCCGCTGCCGCAGATTTCCTTTTGCCCGACCGGCGGCATCACCCCCGGAAATGTGCAGGGATATCTGGATCTGCCCAATGTGGTCTGCGCGGGTGGCAGCTGGATCGCCCCGCAAGAGCTGGTGAGCGCAGGCGACTGGAGCGCGATCCGGACGTTGGCCCGGGCGGCAGCCCAATTGCCTGCCTGACCGGCCAGGCAGGCCAAGTGAGGCAAGCCGGGCGGGCAAGGCCGGGCTTCATGAGGCCCGCGCAGCCCATTCGGCCACCAGCTGCGCCGGATCGGCTAGGGGCAGCGGCACATCCGGCGGCAGCAGACCGGCCAGCCGGGTCACCTCCAGCGCAACCTCGGGGATGGCGGTATCGGGCGCCGGGCGCAAGCTGAAATCCAGCCCCGCTGCGCGCAGCAGATCGCCCATGGCAACCGGGCCGGGCTGGGCCAGGTTCAAGACATTCGGCAAGTCGGGGTGCTGCACCAGCGCCGCCAGCACCTGCGCCAGCATCCGCACCCCGATATAGCTGCGCCGGGGCGTCGTGCCATCAGCGAAACGGTCCAGCTGAAACCCAGGGCGCCAGCCGCCAAGGATGGCATCGAGCCCCGCGATATTGCCGATCCTGAGGGCGGTGACCGCCACCCCGGCCTCTGCCCCCAGCCTGAGGACCTGCGCCTCCATTTCGGCCTTGGCGACGCCATAGGGATTGGCCGGATGCAACGGCGCCTCTTCGGACAGGACACCGGGCTGATTGCCATAGACCGCCGCCGAGGACGCCAGCAACACCCGCGTCTTTCTGTCACTGGCGGGGTTTTGGGAGCTGGCCTGATTGCTTGCCTGCGCCGCCTTTATCGCGGCTTCGGCGAGGCGGGCATTGTCATCGAGATCGCCGCCGTGGCCCGGGGTGACACCAGCGAGGCAGAGAATCGTATCGGTGCCCTCTGCCGCCCGCGCCAGGGTCGCGGGATCTTCCAGCGGCGCAAGGATATGCCAGGCTTCCCCTGCGGTACAATCAGCCGGACGGCGGCGCGCCTGCCAGCGCAGATCGCTGCCCACAGGCAGCAGGGTCGGCCAATCCCGGCGCAACAGCCCGCCGATCCGCCCACCAGCGCCGAGCACCAGAATGGCCGGGGCTGTGGGATCGCCCCCCGATTCTGCCTCCATAGGTGTTGACGCTTGTTGTTGACGCATGGCACAGGCCCAGTATCTTGCTCGAATAATAACCACAGGTCCGAAACCGGATCAGAAATCAAGCCGTTTCCGGACAGGGACTCCATGCGCTCTTTCATTTCACTGCTCGCCGCCGTCAGCCTCGTTCTTTTGTCGGCGGCTTGTGGCCGTCTGCCAAGCGGCGCCCCCGTCAGCGAGGAAATCCTGGCCCAGTCCAGCGAACCGGATGCCGATTTTGCGCTTTATCAGGTCACCCGCGCCTTCCTGCCGACGGTGGGGCAATGGCCGGAAACCGGCCAGAAAGAGCTTTTGGGCTGGATCCGCGCCAGCCAGGGCGCCAAGACCCAGATCATCCAGGCCGGCGACACGCTGACGCTCCGGATCTGGGACAGCAGCGACAATTCCCTGCTGACCTCCTCCGAGCAGAAGATGGTGCAGCTGCAGGACGTGCGGGTGGCCTCGAACGGCTCTGTCTTCATGCCCTATGTGGGCAATGTGAACGTGCTGGGGCTGACCCCGGATCTGGCGCGGGAAAAACTGCAGGAAGAGCTGGAAGCCATCGTGCCTTCGGCGCAGCTGCAGCTGGACATGGCCGAAGGGCGCGGCAACTCGGTCGATCTGGTTTCCGGCGTTGCCCGGCCCGGCACCTACCCGATGCCGGACCGCAACTATACCGTGATGGGGTTGATCTCGGCCGGGGGCGGTATTTCCTCCAACCTCAACAACCCGCAGATCCGCCTGGTGCGGGGCAGCAATATCTACGGCACCTCGGTGCAGAACCTGCTGAACAATCCCCGCCTTGATACGCTTTTGCGCGGCGGCGACCGGGTTTTCGTGGAAGAGGACGAGCGCTATTTCCTCTCCTTCGGGGCCACCGGTACCGAGGATCTGCATATCTTCACCAAGGACGAGATGTCGGCGATGGACGCGATCTCGGTCTCGGGGGGCTTTCAGGACAGCAAGGCCGATCCCGAAGGGCTGCTGGTCCTGCGCGAATACCCGGCTTCGGCGGTGGCGCCGGGCCGACGTGGCCCGCGCCACAACCGCGTGGTCTTCACCCTGGACCTGACCACGGCGGACGGGCTGTTTTCCGCCCGCAAGTTCGAGATCAACCCAGGCGATCTGGTCATTGCCACCGAATCCCCGGTGAACGATGCGTTGACCGTCTCCAATCTCATCGGCAACTTCTTCGGTGTCTTCAGTCGGGCTGGCGTGCTGTAACGCGCGTCAGTCCAGCAGCCGCTCCAGATAAGTGCCGTAGTCATTCTTCTTGAATAGATCGGCGCGGGCCTGCAGCTGCTGATCGTCGATCCAGCCCTGCTCATAGGCGATTTCCTCAAGGCAGCCGGTCTGCAGCCCCTGGCGTTTGGTCAGGGTGCGCACAAAATTGCCCGCATCCAGAAGCGAGCCATGGGTGCCGGTATCAAGCCAGGCATAACCGCGGCCCATGGTTTCCACCCGCAGGCTGCCTTCATCCAGATACATCTGCAGAAGATCGGTGATCTCCAGCTCGCCGCGCGGCGAAGGCTTCACCTTGCGGGCGCGGGCGGGCGCGGTGCCATCGAGGAAGTAAAGCCCGGTCACCGCATAATTCGACGGTGGCACCTCGGGCTTTTCGATAATCTCCCTGGCGGTGCCCTGGTCATCGAAATCTACCACGCCATAGCGTTCGGGGTCGGCCACGTGATAACCAAAGACGGTGCCGCCGCTGGCCTGTTCATCTGCTGCCGCCAGCAGGCTCGGCAGACCATGGCCGAAGAAGATATTGTCGCCCAGCACCAGCGCCGAGGGCGCGCCATCAAGGAAGTCCTCGGCCAGGATATAGGCCTGCGCCAGACCATCGGGCGACGGTTGCACCACATACGTCAGCGAGACGCCCCACTGGCTGCCATCACCAAGGGTGCGCTTGAACTGACCCTGATCCTGCGGCGTGGTGATGATGCAGATCTCGCGGATGCCCGCCAGCAGCAGCACCGACAGCGGGTAATAGATCATCGGCTTGTCGTAGATCGGCAAAAGCTGTTTCGACACCCCCATGGTGATCGGATAAAGCCGGGTGCCGGAGCCCCCCGCCAGAATGATGCCTTTGCGCGTGGTGCTGCGTGCCGTCATGCGCTCTCCCCCAGATCTTTCAGAATATCATCAAGGCCCGCCCGCCAATCGGGACGGGTGATGCCAAAAACAGTCTCTAACAACGCGCAATCGAGCCTAGAGTTCAACGGCCGCCTTGCCGGAGTCGGATACTCGCTGGAGGGGATATCCACCACTTCGCACGCAAGGCCCGCGCGGGCAAAGATCTCGCGCGCAAACCCGGCCCAGCTGGTGTCCGGTGTACCTGCTAAATGATAGGTGCCGCTCTTGCCCGGATCCTCGGCCAGTTGCCCGGCGATCGTCATGCAGGCCACCGCGATGGCGCGCGCCGGGGTCGGGGCACCGATCTGATCCGCCACGATGGTCAGGCGGTCGCGTTCCTTGCCCAGGCGCAGCATGGTCTTGATGAAATTGTTGCCATGGGCCGAGACCACCCAGGAGGTGCGCAGGATGGCATATGCCCCCCCTGCTGCGCGTACCGCCTCTTCGCCGACCAGCTTGCTGCGGCCATAGGCGCCAAGCGGACCGGTCGTATCCTTAGGGTTCCAGGGGGCATAGCCGCGGCCATCAAAGACGTAATCGGTGGAAACGGTGACAAAGGGAATCCCCAGATCAGCGCAGGAGCGGGCCATGGCGGCGGGGGCAACCCCGTTGATCACCGTGGCCAGTTCCTCTTCCTCTTCGGCGCGATCGACAGCGGTATAGGCGGCGGCATTGATCACCGCCGCAGGCGCATGAGCACGGATGATCTCCCCGCAGGCATCGGGATCGGAGAGATCCGCCTGATCCCGCCCCAGACAGGTGACCTCCTCATGCAGCGCCAATTCACGGGCCAACTGGCCGGTTTCTCCGAAGACAAGGATCATGTCCTCTTCCCCCAAACCAAGGGCAGCGCCCGCACCGGGGTGGGCGTGAAACGCCCGCCCATGGGGGCGGGGCGGGCGTTGCCCGGGCTGCTATACGCACCCCGGGCCATCATTCGCCAGTCCCCAGCCGCTGCCCAACACCGTGACGGTCCTGCAGAGCGCGCCACCAGGGTTCATTGTCGAGATACCATTGCACGGTGCGGGCCAGACCTTCCTCGACCGTGACGCTTGGCCGCCAGCCCAGTTCCTCGCGGATACGCGAGGGATCGATGGCATAGCGCGCGTCATGACCCGGCCGGTCGGTGACAAAGGTGATCTGATCGGCATAAGACTTACCATCGGCGCGCGGACGTTTTTCGTCCAGGATCGCGCAAAGCGTCTGCACCAGTTCCAGATTGCTGCGCTCGTTCTCGCCACCGATATTATAGGAGCGCCCCAGCGCCCCCTTCTGCAACACCAGCAACAGCGCATCAGCGTGATCTTCCACATAAAGCCAGTCGCGGATGTTCGACCCATCGCCATAGATCGGCAGGGCCTTTCCGGCCAGCGCGTTGAGGATCACCACCGGAATGAGTTTCTCCGGGAAATGATAGGGGCCGTAGTTGTTGGAACAATTGGTCAGCACCACCGGCAGCCCGTAGGTCTCGGCCCAGGCGCGCACCAGATGGTCGGAGCTGGCCTTGGAGGCCGAATAGGGTGAGCGCGGATCATAGGCGGTGTCTTCGGTGAACATCATCTCAGGATCATTGGGCAGCGAGCCATAGACCTCATCGGTAGAGATGTGATGGAAGCGGAAGTCTTCGGGGCGGTCATTCCGAGCCCAGTATTTGCGCGCGGCCTCCAGCATGTTGAAGGTGCCGGTGATATTGGTCTCGATGAAATCGCCCGGCCCGTCGATCGAGCGGTCCACGTGACTTTCGGCGGCCAGATGCATCACCGCATCGGGCTTATGCGCAGCAAAGACCCGGTCGAGCGCGGCGCGGTCGCGGATGTCGGCTTGCTCAAAAGCGTAATCCGGGCTGTCTGCCACTCCGGCCACATTCTCAAGACAGGCGGCATAGGTCAGCGCATCGAGGTTCACCACCTGATGGCCCCGGGCAATCGCCAGGCGCACCACGGCAGAGCCGATAAATCCGGCGCCGCCGGTCACGAGTATCTTCATGGGTTATCCTTCCCAGACAAACGGGCTGTCGAAATCTGCCAGCGCGCCGGCGGCGGCGTCCTTATCCGACAGGACCGGCGTGCCCTCAAAGCCCCAGTCGATGCCGCAGCTGTCCCAGGCCACGGCACCATCACACTCGGGCGCGTAATAATCGGTGCATTTGTAGATGATCTCGGTATCCGGCGCGCGGGTGATGAACCCATGCAGGAAGCCCTTGGGCACCAGCAACTGCTTGCCGTTTTCCGCGCTCAACTCGATCCCGAACCACTTGCCATAGCTGCGCGAGCCCTTGCGGATATCCACCGCCACATCAAAAAGCGCCCCGCGCCCGCAGCGCACCAGCTTGTCCTGAGCATGGGGCGGCGCCTGGAAATGCAGCCCCCGCAGGGTGCCGACCTGCGACGACAACGAATGATTGTCCTGCACGAATTCGAAATCCAGCCCGTGGTCTGCCATCCGCTGCCGGTTCCAGCTTTCGCTGAAAAAGCCGCGGGCATCCCCGAACCGCTGCGGTGTCAGGACCTTCAGTCCCGGCATGCCTGTCTCTTCGATCTGCATCCTGTCCGTCCCGATCTGGATGATCTTTTCCTGCCGCAGTCCTAGCCGCTCCGGCGCCCCCGCGCCAGTCATCAGGCCAGCCTTCAGCTCTGCCTCCGCAACCGCAGCGCGGAGGGCCTGCCCCTTCTGCTCTGTAAAACCGGCAACCCCATGACCAGCCCATGACCACCTCATGACACGGAGACGACAGAACCGGGGCGCTCAGCCGCAATCCGGTTGCGCCAGCCGCCCCCGCAGGGCAAGCATGCAAAAAACATTCCTAAGACGGTGTCAAAATCGCCCATGAAATTTCTCTTTGTCCATCAGAACATGCCCGGCCAGTACCGGGAATTGATCACCTGGCTGGCAGCGCAGCCCGAGGGTCACGAGATCTATTTCCTGACCCAGCGCAGTGACATCCAGCTGCCCGGCGTCACCACGGTAACCTACAAGGCGCATCATCAGCCCGCCAAGGACGCCTATGGGCTGTCCAAGGACTGGGAGGCCGCGGCCGGCACCGGTATCGGCGCAGCACTGGCCGCGCGGCAGTTGAAAGACACCCGCGGCTGGAGCCCCGATATCATCATCGGGCACACCGGCTGGGGCGAGCTGACCTTCCTGAAAGAGGTCTGGCCCGATGTGCCGATGATCGGCTTCTTCGAATATTTCTACCGCACTTCCGGCGGGCTGGTGGGGTTCGACCCGGACAACCCGCCCAACGATCAGGCCGGCTTTTTTGCCCAGGCCCGCAACACGGTGCCCTATACCAATATCCACACCGTCGATCTCGGCCATACTCCCACCTACTGGCAGCGCGACCGCTTCCCCAAAAGCTTCCATGACCGCATGTATGTCTGCCACGACGGCATCCGCACCGACCGGCTGCAGCCCGACCCCGAGGCCTCGATTTCGCTGGGGCGGCTCGACCGCCCGCTGACCCGGGACGACGAGGTGATCACCTATGTCGCCCGCAACATGGAGCGCGCCCGCGGCTTTCACATCATGATGCGCGCCCTGCCGAAGATCCTGAAGGAACGCCCCAACGCCCGCGTCCTGATGATCGGCGGCAATGAGACCTCCTATGGCGCCGAAAGCAAACACCCGGAAGGCCTGCGCGGCGAGATGGAAGATGAGCTGCAAGGCCAGATCGACTGGAGTCGGGTGCATTTCCTTGGCCGCATCCCCTATGATGCCCTCTGCGATATCATCCGCATCAGCCGCTGCCACATCTATCTGACCATGCCCTTCGTGCTCAGCTGGTCGCTGCTGGAGGCGATGTCGATGCAGGCCACGGTGGTGGCCGCCGATGTGGCGCCGGTGCGCGAGGCCGTCACCCATGGGGAAACCGGCATGCTGGTGGACTTCTTCGACCCCGACGCGCTGGCGGCACAGGTGGTGGATGTGGTGGCCAACCCAGGATCTTATGCCCACCTTGGCCCCAATGCCCGCGCCCATGTGGTGGAGACTTACGATTTCCTGACCCGCTGCCTGCCGGAACATATCGCGCAGATCAACGCGCTGGTGCCTGAAGAGAAGCGGATCCGGATCTGAGCAAATGTTTCGCGCGCGAAACATTTGGAGGTATCTGCCATGACAAATGACGAGACTGGCCCTCTCTCCTGAGGGCCGGTTTAGAGACGACTTTAAGCTCTTTAGAGACTGCTTTAGGCCTCTCGGGCGCGTTTTTTCACCCAGCCCAGGAAAGCCCCATCCGCCTGGCGCAGGCGCGGGCTGCCCGAACGTTGCCACATGGCGCGCCACTCGGCCTCCAGCGCATAGACATCGGCGCCGGGCATCAGGCTGCGGGCGCGCTCCAGCGTCTCCGGCTTCAGCACCGGGGCGGCGCCCATCCCCATACCGGACGCCGGGGCGACCACCGCGTGTTTCTGGCTGAACCGGATCAGATCGCCCGGCAGCTCTTCCATCGCATAATCCGGCAAGGGCTGCGCCTCGATCATATCGCGGATCATCTTGCGGAACACCCGGCGCGGGCTGGCCGATCCGGATTTCTTCAGCAAGGTGTCCACCGAGATGGTCCAGCCTTCCTGGCGGCCGCAATGCTTGCGGGTCAGCTCGTAGATGCGCCGCTCCAGCGGTTTGCGCAGGCGGAAATAATCGCGGCTGAGAGTCAGCACCGATTTCGACAGCACCGCCCGAAACAGCCATTCGCTGAGGGTGACAGCAACGTTGACCATGCGCCCGCCCCGGGCCTTGCGCACGATTTCCCAGCTTTCGATCAGGCCAAAACCCGAGGTGACCTCTTGGCCGCCGGTGACGATATTGGTGGTGATGCGGGTGCCCGCCAGCCGTTCAAAGGATTCGCGCAGCCGCCGGTAGGCATCGCCCGAGGTTTCCCGGTTAGTCGCCACCAGCAGATCATGCGCCTTCAGATGCAATGTGCGGCTGACCTGCCGTCCGGCGTTCAGCGCCGCCATCAGCTGGCTGATGCAGAAGATCAGGATGTCCTTGTCGTGGATCGTCGCCAGCCCCTTGACGCTGGGGGTCACGGTAATCTCGGCGCCGTTGTGTTCATAGTTGAGAATGCGCCGGTCCGGCCGGGTGCCCAGCGAGAACAGCGGATGCTCCATCGAGGCGAGGTCGTTCTTGGGGATCGCATCGAAAATATCGCAGAGGAAGAACGCCCCCTGCTCCGATGTCTGCGCCACGGGAGCCTGCATACCCGTTCCGCCTGCTGTGCCCACAGCTGCCATGATCCCTGCCCTGTCGCTCTGCCTGGCCCCCCGGTTTTCAGGGCGATCATTGCGCCCTCCGGGGTGACTCGTTTTTCGTGGTTTTGATTACGCTCACCCTAAAGTTATCCACATACCGCCGCAACGGGGTTCCGGAATCGGAACATCGGGGGTTCGGAGTCATATGAACGGGGTTTCAGAGTCACTGCTTCCAGAAAAACACGCCCAATCGCCAATGAAAAAAGGGCTTTGCAGCACCGGGCTTCTTCCCGTAACTATTATATAACTCATAAATAACAGGGCAGAAAAATTTTCAGCCTGGCCCAACGCCTCCAAAACCACGGCTTTCCACCGCTGCAACAGACGGATTTGCTTAGAAAAAGCAAAAGAGGTGCGCATATTTCTTCCATGTGCTCTGTTTTCTGCTATCTTGCCAAAAAGAGCGCACATCAGGCGTTTCATCCAAGAGGGCTGTACTCTTTCCAGAAGGGCGCAGCGCAGCAGCAAAGAAACCGGCAGCAATCCATGGCACGAGATATCCACAGGAAAGAAACCGGGCGAAAAGACAGCGCCCTGCCCCCCTATTTCAACATTGATCCCGACGCGGCCCTGGCCGAGCTGGAGGCGCCCACCAGCACGGCAGGCTTTGCCGGAATCGCCGAAGGCTGCGCCCGGGGCCGGGCCGATCTGGCCAGCCGGGGATTGGATGAGGAAGGGCGCAAAACCCTGCGCCTGTTCTCCACCTGGGAAATCACCCGCTACCTGATCCCCGTCGCCCAGGCCCATTTCCGCCGGGTGCTGAAGGCCAACCCGGAGCTGCCGCAGGGGCGTTCGGAAACCGAGGGCGGCGCCAAGTGGTTCACCCTCGACGAGGTGCTGGTCCTGCGGGCGCATTTCGCGGCGCAAGGATCCAAGGCCAAGGATTACATCCCCTACCGCCCCAAGGGCCTGCCGGCCAAGATGGTCGCCGTGGCCAACTTCAAGGGCGGTGTCGGCAAGACCTCCACCGCGGCGCATCTGGCGATGTCGGCGGCGCTGGATGGCTACAAGGTGCTGGTCATCGATCTCGATAGCCAGGGCTCGATGACCTCGATCTTCGGCGGCCGGGTCGAGGATGAATGGCAGACCGCCTTTCCGCTCTTGGCGCGCCACTATGGCGAACACCTGCGCAGCGAGAACCAGCGCCGCCTGGACCGGGGCGAGGCGCCCCAGCCGATGGACGATGCGCTGACCGCGGCGATGGACATGACGGCGGCGGATGTCATCCAGAGCACCCACTGGCCCAATATCGATCTCATCGGCGCCCAGCTGAACCTCTACTGGGCCGAATTCCAGATCCCGGTCTGGCGCATGGCGGCGCGCTCCTGGAAGCTCTGGGATGCGCTCACCGACCGGCTGGAGGCCGACGGGGTGCTGGACCAGTACGATGTGATCTTTATCGATACGCCCCCCGCTCTTGGCTATCTCACCATCAACGGGCTGTCAGCGGCGGATATCCTGCTGGTGCCCATGGGAGCGTCCTTTCTGGAGTTCGACTCGACGGGGCGCTTCTTTGACATGCTGCATTCCACCTTTGCCAGTATCGAGGAGGGCGAGAACCTCGCCGCCCGCGCCCTGGGCCGACCCGAGATGGGCTTTGAATGGGATGCGGTGCGCGCTGTAATCACCCGCTACGACAGCGCGCAGCAGGGCGAGCTGGCCGGGCTGATGCAGGCCTATATGGGGCCGGTGCTCTCTCCGCATAAACAGGATTACACCGCGCTGATCGGTCAGGCCGGCGAACAGGTCTCCGGCATCTACGAGGCCGATTACCGCGATTTCAACCGCGAGACCTATGCGCGCGGTCGCGAAACATTCGACGAAACCTACGCCGCCTTCAAACGGCTGCTGATCGGCTGCTGGCGCCGCGCCGAGGTGCAGATGCAGAGCGCGGCCGAGTAAGGCCCCGGCAGGGATGATGGCGCAGACTGCGCGCCCAAAGGAGACAGGCAGATGGCAAAACGCAAACGGTTGATGCCGGCACAGAGCAGCTATCTTTCCGGCGCCCCGGAAAGCAAATCCGCCCTTGGCGGTCCGATGGCCGTGGGGGCGGCGCCGATCGCGCAGGTGGCGTCGGAAACCGCTTCGCAAGCGGCCTTGCAGGAATTGTCCGACGTGCTGGAAAACGCCCGCAGCAAGGGGCTGATGATCGAAGAGGTGCCGCTGTCGGCCATCGACGAAACCCATCTGGTGCGCGACCGGATCGAACAGGACGCCGAGGAAATGGATGCCCTCGTCGAATCCCTGCGCGCCCGTGGCCAGCAGACCCCGGTCGAACTGGTGCCGCTGGAACCCCGCCCCGATGGCCGCAGTCATGGCCTGATCTCGGGCTGGCGCCGCCTTGGCGCCCTGCGCAGGCTCTACGCCGAGACTTCAGACCCGAAATACGCCACGGTGAAGGCGCTGATCATCCGCCCGGAGACGGCGCAGGATGCCTATATCGCCATGGTCGAGGAAAACGAAATCCGGGTGAACCTCTCCCATTACGAACGCGCGCGGATCGCGGTGCGGGCGATGAAGGAAGAGGTGTTTCCGACTCTGAAAAAGGCACTTCAGAGTCTCTTTGCTAATGTACCCCGCGCCAAACGCTCCAAGATCCGCAGCTTCGTGACCCTGGTCGAGGAGCTGGATGCAGTGCTGTTCTATCCCACCGCCATCAGCGAGAAGCTGGGCCTGTCACTGGTGCGCGCCATGGGCGAGGACGAAGGTTTTGCAGAGCGCCTGCGTGCTGCCCTTCAGGCGGCGCCGCGCGAGTCTGGAGCGGATGAGTTGGAGATCCTGAACCGGGTTCTGGCCGAGACACAGGACGGATCTGAGGTCGAAACGGCAAAGGCTGATGCGTCTCTAAACGTCGCTTTAGAGACGAAAACTGCGACGCCCGAGGCCCCTGCCCGCCCGCGTGTGCGCACCCCCGGTACCGAGGGATCCGAGCGGATCTCGGTTCAGGCTGCTGCGGGTGTGCGGCTGGGCTTCACGCCTGGACAGAACCGGATTGAGTTGACCGGCGATGCTGTCGATGCAGAGCTGATGGCGGCGCTGCTGGACTGGCTGAAACACCGCTGAATCCAAGGCTGCAATCAGAACGAATTCGACCCTAAACCCCGGTTTAGGGTCTTTTTGTAGACTCTGCAGCGTGTCCAAATGTTTCGCGCGCGAAACATTTGGGACCTGTTGGAAGCGGAGGCAGGCTCAGCGGCCCACCGCGATATACTGGGAGAATCCGGCCCGTTCGGCGGCCCGGGCGGAATAAACATTGCGCAGATCCGCCATCCGCGGATAGGCCATCCTGGCGGCCAGAGCCTTCAGATCAAGCGCGCGGAACTCGTTCCATTCGGTCAGGAGCACCACCAGATCGGCGCCCTCTGCCGCCTCATAGGGGTCCTCGAGCCAGTCGACGCCGGGCAGCAGGGCCTCGCCCTCGGCGCGGCCCTGCGGGTCGATCACCCGCACATGGGCGCCGCCGCCCACCATGGCGGGCACGATGGTCAGGCTGGGGGCTTCGCGCATGTCGTCGGTATTGGGTTTGAAGGTGACACCCAGTACTGTCACCGTCTTGCCGTTGAAAGAGCCTCCGCAGGCATCGCGCAGCTTTTCCACCATGCGCGCCTTCACCTCGTCATTGACCCGCATCACCGTCTCGGTGATCCGCATCGGAAAGGAATGGTCCTGGCCGATGCGCGCCAGCGCGGCGGTGTCTTTCGGGAAGCAGGAGCCGCCATAGCCGGGGCCGGCATGCAGGAACTTGTTGCCGATCCGCCCGTCCAGACCGACCCCGCGCGAGACCTCTTTGACATCAGCGCCCACCTTTTCGCAAAGCCCGGCGATTTCATTCATGAAGGTGATCTTGGTCGCCAGAAAGGCATTGGCGGCGTATTTGATCATCTCGGCGCTTTCCAGATCGGTGGTCAGGATCGGAAAATCGCGCAGGTAAAGGGGGCGGTAGATCTCGCTCATGACCTCGGCGGCGTGGGCGCTTTCGACGCCGACCACCACCCGGTCGGGCTTCATGAAATCCTCGATCGCCGCGCCTTCGCGCAGGAATTCAGGGTTGGAGGCCACATCGAAGTCCGCATCCGGATTGGCGCTGGCGATCACCTCTTGCACCTGCCGGTTGGTGCCCACCGGCACGGTGGATTTGGTCACCACCACCGCATAGCCGGTCAGCGCCGCGGCGATCTCTTCGGCGGCGGCCATCACATAGGTCAGATCCGCGTGGCCATCGCCGCGCCGGGTCGGGGTGCCGACGGCGATAAACACCGCCTCGGCGCCATCCACGGCGGCGGCCAGATCGTCGCTGAACTCCAGCCGCCCGGCGGCGACGTTCTTTTCCATCAGCGTATCCAGGCCCGGTTCGTAGATCGGCACCTCGCCCGCCTTCAGCCGGGCGATCTTGGCGGCGTCCTTGTCGACGCAGATTACGTCATGGCCGAAATCGGAGAAACAGACGCCGGACACCAGTCCCACGTAGCCAGTGCCAATCATCGCAATACGCATGGGGTGTCCCCTGTTCTGATGCTATGTCGTTCTGCAACTTTGAAGAAAGCGCAGGCTGGGCGCAATGGGGCTGGGGGCGCCCGTGCTCAAATGTTTCGCGCGCGAAACATTTGACGGCTCCTGCTGGTGTCACCGCGTTACGGCATCAGGCGCTGTAATAACCCCGGTACCAATCCACGAAACGGGCAACGCCGGTCCTGACATCGACCTCTGCCCGGTACCCGGTGAGGGCGCTCAGCAGCGATGTGTCAGCCCATGTCGCGGGCACGTCGCCGGCCTGCATCTCCTTCAGGATCTTCTGCGCGGGCTGTCCCAGCGCCTCTTCCAGGGCGGCGATATAGTCCATCAGCGGGGTGGGCTGGCTGGCGCCGATATTCACGACCCGGAAGGGCGCGACGGGGCTGAGGCTGTCCTGCGGCCCCACCGGAGCATTGCCTGGCACCGCCTCGATCAGCCCGGTGATGCCGGTGACCAGATCGTCGATATAGGTGAAATCGCGGCTCATGCGGCCGCGGTTATAGACCTCGATCGGCTCATCCGCGAGCATCGCCTTGGTGAATTTGAACAGCGCCATGTCGGGCCGGCCCCAGGGGCCATAGACGGTGAAGAACCGGAACATGGTGATCGGCAGCGCGTAAAGATGCGCATAGGAATGGCCCATCGCCTCGCCCGCCTTCTTGGTGGCGGCATAAAAGGACATCGGTGTGTCCGCCTTTTGCCGCTCGTCAAAGGGCATTTCCGTGTTGGCGCCATAGACCGAAGAGGTGGAGGCCATCAGAAGATGCGCAGGCGGGTGGGCGCGGGCAGCCTCCAAGAGTTCGAAGGTGCCGATCAGGTTGGCCTCGAGGTAGTCGCGCGGCGCATCGATAGAATGACGCACCCCGGCCTGGGCGGCCAGGTGAATGACCGCATCGGGGCGGTGGCGGGCAAAGAGTTCCACCAGGCGCCCGGGGTCTTCCAGCTTGCCGATCACCGGGGTGAAGGCCGGGCTTTCCGCCAGCATCGCGTGGCGGCGCTCCTTCAGGGCGACATCGTAATAGGGCGACATGCAATCCAGCCCGACGACCTGCCAGCCCGCGGCCAGCAGGCGGGCCGCAAGGTGATAGCCGATGAAGCCGGCCGATCCGGTGACAAGAGCAGTGCGCATGACATGCTTGGTGGCCGCTTCCGGCGGTCCTGTCAAACCCTATCCTGCGTCCTTCTGCGGGGCAGGCGGCGGCGCGGGGCAGCCCTTGGGGTTTGACATGAGGCTGGATTTATGAGTTTTGCGCTCCCACAACGCAAAAACGACCACACAGACGAGCAGAACAGGCCGGGGAGCAGATTTTCGTGAGCGCACAGACAGATCCCAGCCCGTCCCCCCGCCGCCTAGTGGCGGTGGTGGTGACCTATAATCGTCTCGACAAGCTGAAGGACACCATCGCTCGGCTGCTGCAAAGCCCGGCCGAAGAGCTGGCGGCGCTGGTGGTGGTGGACAATGCCTCGACCGATGGCACGAGTGACTGGCTGGCGACATTGGACGATCCGCGGCTGGACATTCAGGTGAGCGAGACCAACCGCGGCGGGGCAGGCGGCTTTGAGCGTGGCATGCGCCGCGCGATGGAGGCGCACGCGCCCGACTGGCTGGTGGTGATGGATGACGATGGTCGTCCGGCGCCGGGCGCCTTGGCGGCGTTTCACGCCCTGCCCGCCCATGACGATCCGGCGCGCGCCTGGGATGGGGTGGCGGCGGCGGTCTATTTCCCCACCGGCGGCATCTGCGAGATGAACCGCCCCTCGCGCAATCCCTTCTGGCACAGCCGCGAATTTCTGCGCACGCTCTTTGGCGGTGGGCGTTCGGGCTTTCACGTGCAGCCTGCCGATTATGAAGGGCAGGGGATGCAGATCGACGTGACCTCCTTCGTGGGATTCTTTATCTCGGCGGATGCGGTGCGGCGCATCGGCTATCCGGATCCCGATCTTTTCATCTATGGCGATGACGGGCTTTATACTCTGGGGCTGACCAAATCGGGCGGCCGCATCGGCTTTGAGCCCGGCGTGCGGTTCGAGCACGACCTGACGACCTTTGTGCCCAAGGCGGGGGAAGAGCAGGCGCAGCGCGGCCGCTTCATTCCCCTGTGGAAGGTCTATTATTATCACCGCAACCTGCTTCTTCTGTACCGGATGGCGGCGGGGATCTGGTTCTGGCCGGTGATGCTGGTGATCCTGCCCAAATGGCTTTCAAAGGTGCGCGCCCATCAGGGCGAACGGCGCGCCTTTCTGCGGCTTATGGGCCGGGCGGTGCTGGACGGGCTGAGGCGGCGCACCCATGTGCCCCATGCCGAGGTGCTGGAGATGGCCAGCACAAAGGGGTAGGGCGCGAGCGCAAACCGCGCGCAAGGTTCGGTTGCGGATCAGCGATTCAGGATGACCCGGTGATAGCGTCCCATCAGGATCAGACCGAGCACCAGCAGGATCATGCTGATAAGCAGAACATAAATCACGCTGACAAATGAGGCCGTATAAGTGGGGTAAAACCCGCTGCGCATCAGCCCGGTGATGTGCAGCAGCGGATTGTACCATAGAACATCTCGCGCCACGGGGGGAAGATCCTCAAACACATAAAGGATGCCGGATGCCAGGAACAGCGGTCGGGTGATGATCGACCAGGCCACGTCCCACAGGGGGTAAAGCCCCAGCAACACGCAATTCACCGTACCCACGCCTAGCCCGAGCAACATGGCCAGCCCCAGAGCTTCCAGTGTGGGCCCCATATCGACCACGGCGCGGCTGTCTGCGATCAGCAGCACGCTGCCGATCAGAATGAACGAGATAAGCAGGCCAGTCAGGCTGTTGAGGATGAAGCGGGCCAGAATGGCGTCGATCCAGGTGACAGCCGGGTATTTCAGCAGGGGCTTGGAGAAGTTGAGCGCCCGGGCGGTGGTGCCGCTGATGGTCTGATAGAGGTTGAAGGGTAGAAAACCGGTTGCATAGAACAGCAAGAAACTGGTGCCGAGAGACGGGGTGCGGATCACCAGGGAGAAGCCGATGCTGAGAAACAGGATGGCGGCCAGGGGTTCCAGAATGCTCCAGATATAGCCACCTGGGGTGCGCCCGTAGCGGGTCGACATTTCCCGCAGCACCAACGCCGCGATTGTTCGCAGGCTGGCAAAGCGGTGAGAACGCCCCCGGGGACGCTGCGCCGGGGCGATCCGCGGCGCGGCTGTCGGGGGCTGAGAGGTCATAGGATCTGCCATGAATATCTGTGTTGTGAATAGCCTGTCTGCAGGCGATACTATGAAAGAGATAAAAGTCAAATTCAAACGGCGAAAAGCTGGACAGGCGGATCATGGCACAGGAACGTCGAGTGAAGAAGCTGCAGAGCGGGCAGGTGGGCAAAGGCGTTGCTACAGCCGAAGAGGCAACCAGTAACATCGAACATCTCCCTCAGGTGCAGGAAAACACGGCCAGTCAGGAGGACACGCCGGGAAACAGGCGCGGTGGCGGTGGGGGGCGTAAGAAGCTCAAGAAGCTGCGCCAGAAGGTCAAAGCCGCCGAAGCCGCGCTTGAGGCGGCGCAGCGGCAGGTAGCCGAGACACCGGCCTATCCCATGGCGCGCCCGGCGCAGATGCGCCGCCGCCACTGGGGGCTGGTGGCCAGTTTCGTGCTGATGGTGCTGGCGCCGCTGGCCGCAGCGGTCTTCTATCTCTGGGCAGTGGCCGAGGATCAGTATATCTCCACCGCCGGCTTTACCGTGCGCAGCCAGGAAAGCGGCGGCGCCACCGATATCCTGGGCGGTTTGGCCAATTTCGCAGGCAACAGCACAGCTTCGGACAGTGATATCCTTTATGAATTCATCCAGAGCCAGGAAATGGTGGAATCGGTGGACAAGACGGTGCCACTGCGGCCCCATTACAGCCAGCACTGGCCTGACGACTGGGTGTTTTCGCTCTGGCCCGATGCCACGCTGGAACAGATGATCTGGTACTGGCAGCGCATCGTCGGCATTTCCTATGACAGCGGTTCGGGGTTGATCGAGGTGCAGGCGACGGCCTTTGATCCCGAAACAGCCCAGGCCATTACTCGCGCCATCGTCTCTGTCAGCCAGACCCGCATAAATGCGCTGAACGAGCAGGCGCGCGAGGATGCCATGCGCTATGCCCGTGAGGACCTGGACGAGGCGCTGGAGCGGCTGAAAGGCGCGCGCGAGGCGCTGACCCAATTCCGCACCCGCACCCGGATCGTGGATCCGGCGGCGGATATCCAGGGCCGCATGGGAGTGATGAACAACCTGCAGCAGCAACTGGCGGCAGCGCTGATCGAATACGACCTGTTGCGCGGCACCGTGGGGGAGGGGGACCCGCGTCTGAAAAAGGCGCAGCAGCATATCGACGTGATCCGTGATCGTATCGATATCGAGCGGCAGACCTTTGCCTCGAGCAATACCGATACCGGCGCTGTGGGGGAGGATTACCCTTCGCTGATCTCGGAATTCGAACGTCTCACGGTGGATCTGCAATATGCCGAGGAAACCTACCGGGCGGCGCTCACCGCGCTGGAGGTGGCCCGGGATGAGGCCACCCGGCAAAGCCGCTATCTGGCCACCTATATCAAGCCGACCCAGGCTCAGGAATCTGAATATCCCGACCGTCCCATGCTGGCGGGGCTGGCCGGGTTGTTCCTGCTCTTGACCTGGTCGATCTTGGCGCTGATCTACTATTCGATCCGGGACCGCAGCTGAGGCGGGCCGGGGAGCATAAGAGCATGATCCGCTTTGAAAATCTGACCAAGAGCTTCTGGTTGCGGGGCGAGCGCAAGATTGTCATCGACAATCTCAACCTCACCCTGCCCACGGGCCGCTCCCTGGCGCTCTTGGGGCGCAACGGCGCGGGCAAATCCACCCTGCTGCAGATCATCGCCGGCACCATGCGTCCGGATCACGGCCGGGTGGTGTCCGATGGCACCATGTCCTGGCCGGTCGGGTTGGGGGCTTCCTTTCACCGGGAGCTTACAGGGGCAGAGAACGTCCGCTTCATCGCCCGAATTTACGGGGTGGATACCGAGGATCTGGTCGCCTTTGTCGAGGATTTTGCCGAGTTGGGCAAATTCTACCACATGCCGATGCGCAGCTATTCTTCGGGGATGCGTTCGCGGCTGACCTTCGGGGCCTCGATGGGGATCCACTTTGACACCTACCTGGTGGACGAGGTGACCTCGGTGGGGGACCGGTCTTTCCGGCGCAAGAGCCGCAAGGTCTTTGCCGACCGGCTGCAACACTCCAGCGCCATCATGGTCAACCACTCGATGGGGCAGGTGCGCAAGTTCTGTGATGCCGGCGTCGTGCTGGAACATGGCCGGATGCAGTATTTCGACGATCTGGAAGAAGCTATCGCGGTTCATGAAGCGATGCTGTCCTGAGCAAAGGCCGCTGCTCCAGAGCCGGGCGGCTTCAATCTCGGGCGCTTTGCGGCCGGAAAGCACCCTTCCGGGGAAAGATGAATTGTACTTTTGCAGCCTACTCCAGTAAGGAGCAGACAGCAGGCAAAGGCGTATGGGTGCAGGGGAGTTCCAGTGATGAAAGATGAGGCGCAGGTCGCAACGTTCACTACGTTGCAGGCGCTGATGTGGCCCGAGTTCGGCATCTGCACCGAGCGGGAACTATACGTGTGTACCGAGGGCGCAGTGGCGCTGTCTGATACCCGGCATGACATACATTTTGCCACCGGCGGAGAAGCCTCTTTTGCCACCTGGTTCAACCTGTTCAATCTGGAAAAATGGCAGCGCGAATGCGATCTGAGCTCGCTGGTCCTGACCCTTGAAGGCGCAGGGGATTTCGAACTTTCGGTTTTCCTGGCGCCGTCCAACCGGTCCTGGGACCTGGTGAGCTGCGAGTATGTGACTCTTTCGGAAGACGCGGCCGAAGAGGGCCGACTGCGGGTGGATCTGTCGCATCTGCTGCAACAGGGCTGCGCCGAGGGTGTGCTCTATTTCGCGCTGCGGGCGATGGGACCGGGACATCTGGTCGGGGCTGCCTGGCAGACGCAGGATGCGCCGAAACGCCAGCCGCAGCTGGCGCTGGCGGTCACCACCTTCCGACGCGAAGCCGAGGTGGCGCGCACGGTCAAGCGGTTCGCCGCCTTCCGGGAGCAGTCCTGGATGAAGGACCACGTGCAGATGATCGTCACCGACAACGGGCGAACGGTCGATCTGGATCCCCCCGAAGGCGTCAGCATCGTGCCCAATGAAAACCTGGGCGGGGCAGGCGGCTTTACCCGGGGGCTGCTGGAGGCCCGAGCGCGTGGGGCGTCCCATTGCCTGTTCATGGATGACGATGCCTCGATCCACATGGAAAGCCTGGAGCGCACCTGGATGCTGCTGGCCTATGCCACGGATCCCAAAACCGCCATTGCCGGGGCGATGATCAGCGAACAGCACCGCTGGGCGATTTGGGAAAACGGCGCTCTCTTTCACACCCGCTGCCTGCCGCAGCACATGGGCACCGATCTGCGCAACAAGAGCGAGATGATCGCGATGGAAAACCTGGCCACCCGGCCGGTGCCGAATACCTTTTATGGCGGCTGGTGGTATTTCGCCTTCCCGGTGGACGCGGCCCGGCACCTTGCCTTTCCGTTCTTCGTGCGCGGCGATGATGTCAGTTTCTCGCTGGCCAATGATTTCAACATTCTCACCCTCAACGGGGTGGTTTCCTTCCAGGAAAGCTTTACCGAGAAGGAAAGCCCGCAGACCTGGTACTTGGACCTGCGCAGCCATATGGCCCACCACATGAGCCTGCCGATGCTGGACGTGGGGGCCAAGGGTGTTCTGAAGATCGCCGCATGGTTCTTCCTGCGCAACCTGCCGCGGATGCATTACGACACGTTGGCGGCCATCAACCTGGCGGTCGAGGACGTGATGCAGGGGCCGGAGTTCTTCGACCAGAACGCCGATATGGCCACCCGCCGTGCCGATCTGAAGGCGCTGACCGAAGACGAGGCCTGGCAGGCGCTGGATCCGCACAGGCCGCTGGCGCCGGTGCGCCAAAAACCGCCAAGCTGGGCAGCGCGCCTGGCGATGAAGCTGACGCTGAACGGGCTTCTGATCCCCGGCTTTACCCGTCTGGGGCGCAAGATCACCCTGGAGGCGCCGCATAGGGGCCATATCGGCTATGTCTGGGGCGCCTCGGAGATCACCGTGCTGAACGCCGGTCAGGACAAATTTTACACCGTGCGCCATTCCAAAGCGGTCGCCTGGCATCAGATTCGCCGCTTCATCCGCAACGCCCGCGCTTTCCTGAAAGACTATGATCGGCTGGCGGCTAGCTACCGAGAGCGTTATGACGATCTGACCAGTGAGGACTACTGGCACAGCAAGTTGGGCCTGACGCCCGTGACAAAGATTCAGCAGGACGCCGCCGAGTGAAATCGATTAAACGACTGCTTCGCCGCATCGCCCCGGGGCAGGGGGGGATTGCCGAGATGAAAGCCCTCCCTGCCAGTGGGATGTCTGGGACCCTGACGCCCACCGCTCAGGCGCCGCTCAAGGTGATCCTGTTCATCGGCCATCACAAGGTGGGATCGACATCGCTGCAGGACTACCTGTCGCGCAATGCCGCCGCCCTGTCGCGGGCGGGGATCCTTTATCCTTACGTGGATTTCGAAGGCATGGCGCATATGGCTGCGACGGCGGCCGGGCATGTGCAGCCCGAAGGGCCTCTGCCGATCAATGTGCGCGAGCCGCATAATGCGCTGGCCTTCCGGATGCTGGCGGCGCAGAAGAACGGCGTGGTGCCTGCCTATCACAAACGCCTGCCAGCCCTATCGCAGATGCTGCATGCCATCCGCCAGCAGATCCGCTTTTCCCAGCCGCATACGGTGATCCTCGCGGCCGAGGTCTTTGCCAATTTCAATGCAGCCTCACCCAAGCTGATCGAGCAGCTGGTCGAACATTTTCCAGGGGCGGAGTTCACCGTCGTGGCGACCCTGCGCCGGATTGATGAATATCTGGCCTCCTGGCACGGACAGCGGCTGAAGTTCGGTCACAAGCTGGAACCCCTGCGCGAGGGTGGGGTCGACAGCTACGGCATGGGGATTCATTTCAATTATCGCCTTATGATTGAAGGCTGGCTGAAGGTGCTGCCCGAGGCCCGCGTTATCCTGCGCGATTATGCCGATGTTCGTGCGAATGGCGGGTCAGTGAATGATTTCATTACCCAGACGGGGCTAGAGCTGCCCAAGGGATTGGCCCCGGAGCGGCGCGAGAACGACTCTATTCACCGCGGAATCTATGAGATTATCCGCCGCGCCAATGTGGAGCTGCCCCAGCCTCAGGCGGCAGAGCTGCGCCACAGCCTGCGCGCGCTGGCACCGAAATTGAACCTGCCACCCAGTCATTCTGTGGAACTCTTCGGGGCGGAGAACCGCGCCCGGCTGCTGGAACGGTTCCGCCCGATTGATACCTGGCTGGGCGAGGTGATGGGCCAGGAGGGCTTTTTTGACGATCTGGAAGCCGTTCTGGAGCTGGACCCGCTGCCGGAACTGGAGGCGGCCCGCATCGCACTGGAACAGATCGAGGCCCGCAAGGCCTGGCGTGAGAGCTGGCGTGAAGATGAGGCCGTAGAAACATTTTTGTCGGGGTTGGCTGGTGGGTGGACCACTCCGGACAAGACAGCGTAATGAGAAAGCCGTTTTATGGTCAAGGAACTGATTATTCACCTGGGGGACACGAAAACGGGCTCCACGACGCTGCAAGGCGTGTTGCGGTCCGGGTCCTACACCCTGCCGGGCGCACAGCAGCTATCGTACCCGGGGCGGCACCTTAATCACAACTACCTAGCCCAAGGGTTGTACCGGAAAGAGAAAAAAGCCGGAAACACGAGACGTTTCAGGAAACTGCATCAGGCGCTGGAGAGCAGTGATGCAGATTTTGCTGTGGTTTCGGCGGAGCATTTCCAGTTTGCCTCTCCGAGGCACCTGCAACAGGTGATCCAGGAGACACTCCCTGGGTATGAGCATAAAATCCGTCTGATCTCCTATGTTCGCCCTCATGCGGAAAAGCTGTTGTCCGCGTTTTCGGAACAGATAAAATTTGGGATGGTAAAAGGCGGGCTTCGGGGTTTCTTCAACCGGATGTCCGCACGGGGTACGCTGGATTATACGCCCCGGTTCCTGGAATGGAGGGATACCTTTGGCGATCGCTTCGAGCTGCGCCCTTTTGTCCGCCAGGAGCTGTTCCGTGAAGATATTTCGGCCGATTTTTTTCACTTTCTCACAGGAGAAGAAGGCACGGAACTGCAGGGTAAGACAGTCGACAACCCGGCGCTGACAGTGGGACAGATCGCGCTTTTGCAGCATGTGCATCACGTGTTTCGATCCGAGGCCGCCAGGCGGGAGATCGACAGAAAGCTTATGCGGCGGGCCCTGACCGCACTTAGCCAGGCCGTGACGCAGGAAATCAAGAGAACAGGTATCGGCAAAGAGACTGGCCGCCTGCATATTCCCCGGAGCCTGATTGGAAAGGTCATTGATCGCTATCAAGAGGATGCGGCAGCACTGGACGCAGCCTTCTTCACAGGGACACCAATGACGGAGGCCTTGCAGGCGGCGCCGCAGAAACTGAGCGGGAAGAAACAATCCTTCAGTGCTGCAGATTACTTTGACACAGAGACACTGCTGGGGGTCGAGGCTCTGTCCGGCGCGCTCTCTGCCTTGGCGCTGCATACCCCGGAGCAGTTTCAGAAGAAGATGAAAGCGGCTTACAGACAGAACGGAAACAGAGGGTCGACAGGGGGGCGAGGCTAACCTTCCTGCTGGATGGCCCCTGCCGGGACGCCTAGCTTAGCCTTCTGTCAGGTGTCTGGCGGGCCGTAGTCCAGAGGGGACAAAAGCGATCTTGCCTGATAGCCGCCTTTATCCCCGGGGGAGCTACGCGGCACGATGCGTCCCTTGGACGTGATCTTCATCTTGTCCAGCGGGTAACCGAACTGGTGCATCAGCCGCCCCAGCCGTTTTTCCACCAGCCTGATCTGCTGGGCGGGAAGCGCGTGGCGAAATTTGGCGAAATTTGTGGTCATGAGAGGCTTGGCGACATTCTGACGTTGCCGGTTGCTACCTGCCAAGGTGGTGGCCTCCTCGGTGCTGTGAAAGTCTAGCATCTCCGGCTCGAATGATTGGTCGAGAAAGAGGCACAGGCGCCGCAGAACAGCTTCGGCATCAATCAGCAGGTCTTCGTAGCGATGCAGAAAGACGCGTTCAGGCCCAAGGACGCCAAGCGCATGCAGGCCGCCCAACTGGTCTTCTTTCCAGATCCGCAGTGCGTTCTTGGTGGTTCCGAATTTGTTTTTTGTGCCCTCTCTCAGGGCTGCAGCTGAGGCAAAATAGTCGCGGGGGTCACGCACCTGAAAAATAAATTTTGCATCCGGAAAACACTCCAGAATGAAGAATAGCAGCTTGTGCAGGTTGTTTTCCTTGATGAAGACCCGTTTGCCTGCGGCTGCAGGCGTGGCGTCGATATAGAGAAACCGGGCCAGGCGATGCGGATCGATCTGATCCTGAGCAGAGAGCCAGGCGGCGGCGGCCTGCGCTTCTTTCTTTGTGCCGAGCAGCTTTTCCAGCCTTTTGGGGATCCTGTTACACATCCGCTGCCAGGCGACAGATTGGGTGCCACCGGCCAGGGTCTGGTGAAGATTAAGCAGGACATTCTGGCCAAAGTGAAACGGCGGCGGGGCATAAAACGCAGAATGGGCGCCCACGATACGGCTGATCAGGTTAGAGCCGGAACGTTCAGAGCAGATCAGGAAAACGGGGGGGTGTTGCATTTTTTTCTTTTCGTTGGGGCCGACGCAGGGAGCGGGTCAGCGAAATATGCGCCGGGCGATCTGGCGCGAGAAACTCTGTCGCCCGTGATAGTCATTCATATGGCTGATATTTTTAAAATCGGCCTGCTCGACCACGAAATCGGTGTCCAGCATGATGTCAATTCCGGTCTCGCGGACAGCCTGCTCCACCACGGCGCTGAAATGATTTTGGCCGCGGGCTCTTGCTGCGTTCAGGGCGCTTTGGCCCTCGGGGTGCTGGATGGGGTGGATCACTGCGGTTACGCGGTCGCTGACCTCCTGCAAAGCCCTGACGCCGCGGATCCAGGCAGCGACAGCCTTGTCGTCCATTTTTATCCCGCCCTCGAAAGCCTCGCAGATTTCCTTGGATCGCTTGCGTTCCCAGTTGGCTTGCGGGGCGACCTTCCCAGGGGTGTCCATCGGCGCGATGGCGCCGCCGGTGGCGGTGTCCCAGATGGTGTCTGCGTCATAGTATTTGCGCGGAACATCGCGAAACAGGCCAGCCTTGAAATCCTCCAGGATCTCGATGTCGCCTGCGGGGGGCATGATCGACAGCTGCATGATTTCCATTTCGATCACGGCATGGGCCAGACGACGCCCCTGGGCCTGCAGGGTGTCACGGATATATTCGCAGACTTCGGCGATGCCCTGGACGCTGAGCATGGCCATGCCAAGATTGGCAACTCGCACATCCTGTCCGGATGCGCAGGATTCGATGGTTTCCGGGCTGATCCCGCGCATGAAGCCGGAAGAGCCGACGCAGAGTACCAGCGGTTTTGGGGTGTCGGCGACGAACCCGGGGAATTTATCAAGCATATCCAGCGCCCGCATGGCGCGGTAGTGCAGGTTGCGTTTCAGTTCGGGGGCTTTCAGGCTGCCCGGGGCAGGAGGCTGAAAGCGGTCCGCTCCTTTCGGTGCCAGAGCGCGGCGTAGAAATGCCACCATCTGCCACAGGGACATTTGCGACAGCTCGGTTGCGGTCTCTTGGGTTAGCTCCAGTCCGAAATGCTTTTCCAGCCGCACGGTGAAATCGACGAACCCCATTGAATCCAGCCCGCCATCCATGAGGTTTTCGGCCTGTTCCAGTTCCTTGCGTGACAGGGCCGGGTTGATCTCCTGTGCAAACTGGATCAGCCGGTCATAGCGCTTCATCTTCTGTTTGGGGGCGGATTGCTGGTTCTGTTTCTCGAGACGCTTTAGAACGCGCTGGCCAATGGCGCCGCGGTCGACCTTGCCGCTGGCGTTCTTGGGGAATTGCGGCATGACCAGAACTCGGGTGGGGGTCATGTAGTCGGGCAGGTGCCCCTTGATGGCCGTGCGGATTTGGTGGCCGGGGCCGTCCCAGCCTTCGACCACGCCGACCAGCGATGTGGGGGTCGGGGATTTTAGCGGCATCGGCACCACCACGGCGTTGCAGCCGGCGGCGGTGGCGCGTAGCAGGGACTCGATTTCGCCCAGTTCTACCCGGTACCCGCGGATCTTAATCTGATTGTCTATGCGATCAATGAACTGAAGAGTGCCATCGGCCCCCACATCGACCCGGTCGCCGGTGCGGTAATGCACCCTGTCCTTGCCCGCGGGCTGCACAAAGGCCGCGGCGGTTTTTTCAGCATCTGCCACATAGCCATCAGCCACCTGCGGGCCAGTCACCAGCAATTCACCGCTTTCGCCGACACTGGCGGGGGTGCCGTCCTCTTTCAGCACGAGGGTTTCCATGCCTGGCAGGGCGGTGCCGATCGGGACCAGGTTGAAACGGCCGCGAATTCTGTCAGGGTCGGCGGGCAGCACATAGCGGGTGCAGGCGATGGTGGCCTCGGTCGGGCCGTACCAGTTTTCCACCCGGTGGCCGGTGGCCCGGGCCCAGTCCTGCGCCAGATCGACCGGAAGGGCCTCACCGCAGAACAGGGACAAGCGCAGCTGATCCAGGGCGCCGGGGGTCAGCGCGCCCTGCTGGCGCATCTTCTGGCCAAGGCTCGGCACCGAAAACCAACAGGTGATACCCTGACGGCGGACATAGTCGGCCGGGGCCTCCAGATCCGCAGCCGAGGGCACGATCAGATGCGCGCCAGCCCGCCAGCAGACAAACATGTCATGGGCGCTCAGATCGAAGGTCAAGTCGAAGTTCTGCGACAGCCGGTCGACGGGGCCGTAATCGGCGACCTGGAAGGTGGCATCAAGATAGGCACCGAGGTTGCTGTGCCGGATCGCTACCCCCTTGGGCTGGCCGGTGCTGCCTGAGGTGAACAGCACATAGGCGTAGGGGTTGTCATGGATCCGCGCAGGCGGCGTACGCTCTTGGGGCAGGGCGCTGAGATCAATCTGCTGCGGCAGCGGCCCGTCGGCAGGCACGGCCAGGATGCCTTCTACGGCTGCGGCATCCTGCGCTTCATAAAGCACCGCCGAGGCGCCGGAGCGCTCCAGGATATAGCGGTTGCGTTCAGGCGGGAACTTCGGGTTCAGCGGCACATAGGCATGGCCACGCATCAGCGCCCCCAGCACAGCGGCATAGATATCCGCACCGCGGCTGGCGTAGATCGCGGTGACTGGTTGTGTCTGTGCCGTTTCGGTGTCGGCAATGGCGGCTGCAATAGTCTGAACCCGGGCGTTGAGGGCCGCGTAGCTGAGCGTTTTACCACCTGCGCTGAGGGCGGGCTGATCTGCGTAATGCAGGGTTGAAGCCCGGAAGTCGTCAGCCGCCTGCCATGTCCCATGAACTTGAGAACGCGGTTCAAGGTTTGCCATATTCGAAGAGTCCGCCAGCTGAAATTATCATTGAGCTTGTCCCAAAAACGCAGTCGTGAAACAAGGTGTAAATTATTGAGCCAGCCGCCACCGAGGCTTTTGCGGCTGGGGCAGGCGTGCAGGGAAAACACGATCCAGAATAGGACATATAAGCGGATGTCGATCAAAGTGCTTTATATTGCGGGAGCGGGACGATCGGGGTCGACGTTTTTGTCTCTGATGCTGTCCCAGCATGCGCAGACCTATAACATTGGCCAGATCCGCGACCTGCCTGAGGCCCGCAGGAGTGCGGCGCCCTGCAGTTGCCGCAGACCGGTGCCGGATTGTGCGTATTGGGGACCGGTGATCGCCCGGCTCGAGGCAGCCCATGGCCCGGATGCGCTGCAGGCGCTGCAGGCAGGAATGGCGGCGTTCGGCACGGCCTCCGGGGAGGCCCCCAACTGGCATGAGCCGCAGGTGCGCGACAAACTGGCGCGGGAGAATGCAGAGTTTCTGACCCTGTTCGGTGATCTTTATGCGGCGGCGGCGGAGCAGGCAGGTGGGCGGATGCTCATCGACAGTTCGAAATCGGTGGACCTGTGTCTGGCGCTGAGCCTGTTGCCGCAGGTCGATCTGCATATCCTTAATCTGGTGCGCGATCCGCGCGCGGTGGCGGTTAGCTGGGCCAAGGTGCTGAAACGTCCGAAGGTGCTGCGGGGACGGACCCGTAACTGGGCGGGCCGTCAGCGCCGTCTGAAACGGCTTGAGGCGCTGGATCCTGCGAAATTCATGCTACTGCGCTATGAGGATCTCACGGTGGATCCGCAGCATTGGATGGGACGGATTCAGGACTGGGCCGGGGTGCCGCAGGATCTGACCCTGTTCACCGGCCCCGATACTGCGGATATTTCTTGGGAGGAGGCGCATCTCTTCCCGCCGGCCAATGCTACGGTTCTCAAAGAACGCAAGTCCAAGATCGAGATCCGTCCTGCCGAAAGCTGGAAGCAGGCCAAGAATGCCGATCTTCATGCCATGGCCGAAGAGGTGACCTTTCCCTTTGCGGAAACCCTTGGCTATAGCAGGGGACTTGGCTGAGGCGTGGTGCGGACGGGCTGTATTCCCTGTTTTACGATGACAGGGTATCCCCTTAGAAATTTGATGCAGGAGGCAGGGTTATGTCAGCAGGAAAACTCCTTATGGTGGGCGCAGGCCTTTCCGGTGCAGTGATCGGGCGGCATCTGGCCGAGGCGGGCTATGACATCACCGTGGTGGATGCGCGCGATCATATCGGGGGCAACTGCCACACCGAACGGGATGTCGACACTGGTGTCATGGTGCATATCTACGGGCCGCATATCTTCCACACCGACGATGCCGAGGTCTGGGACTATGTGAACACCTATGAGACCTTCCTGCCCTACAAGAACCGGGTGAAGACCACTTCGGTCGATCCCAAGGGGCAGCGCGGCGTCTTCTCGCTGCCGGTGAACCTGCACACCATCAACCAGTTCTTCGGCAAGACCCTGCGCCCGGAAGAGGCACACGCCTTCATCACCGAGGAACAGGCCGATACCTCGATCACCGATCCGCAGACCTTTGAAGAACAGGCGATGCGCTTTGTCGGCAAGGATCTCTATGAGGCCTTCTTCAAGGGCTACACCATCAAGCAATGGGGCGTGCAGCCGTCTGAACTGCCGGCCTCGATCCTGAAACGCCTGCCGGTGCGCTTCAACTACGACGACAATTATTTCTTCCACAAATTCCAGGGCATGCCGGAAAACGGCTATACCTCGATGATCGAGAAGATCCTCGACCACCCAAGCATCACCGTGAAGCTGTCGACCACATTCACCCGTGAGATGGCTGCGGAATATGACCACGTGTTCTACTCCGGTCCGCTGGATGGCTATTTCGATTATGAGCTGGGCCGCCTTGGCTACCGCACGCTGGATTTCGAACGCTTCACCCATGAGGGCGATTACCAGGGCTGCGCGGTGATGAACTATGGCGAGGAAGCGGTGCCCTATACCCGCATCACCGAGCACAAGCATTTCTCCCCCTGGGAAGAGCACGAGGGATCGGTGCTTTATCGCGAATATTCCCGCAGCGCCGAGCCGGGCGATATCCCCTATTACCCGATCCGCCAGGTGAAGGAAAAAGCCCTCTTGGCCGATTACGTGAAACTGGCCGAACAGACCGAGGGCGTCACCTTCGTGGGGCGTCTTGGCACCTATCGCTATCTCGACATGGATGTGACCATCCGCGAGGCGCTGGACACCGCGCGCGGCTTCCTTGAGGCCGCCGAGGCGGGCAATGCGGCCCCGGCCTTTGCCGTGGCGCCGCTGTAGAGGGTCTCAGGCAGATTTGCCACGAGTGAGCGATCCACATTTCCTTCAGACCTAATATCAGGATTTATTATGGCACTGGCGATTGTTGTTTTGGCTGCCGGCCGCGGAACGCGGATGGTTTCAGCGCAGCCTAAAGTTCTGCACCCGATTGCAGGTCTTCCGATGCTGTTCCATGCGATGCGGGCAGCGTCTTCTCTGGAGCCCGAGCAGTTCATTGTCGTTGCGGGCTTTGGCGCACAGCAAACGGCTGATGCTGTGCAGGCGTATGCTCCTTATGCCAAAATTGTTATTCAGGACGAACAGCTTGGAACAGCCCATGCGGTCGATCAGGCACGTGGACTTCTGGCAGATTTTGAGGGTGATGTTATTGTTTTATTCGGGGATACTCCGTTCATTCGTCCTCATACGCTGGAGGCGATGCTGAAGGCGCGCCGTGCGGGGGCGGATTTTGTCGCCTTGGGGTTCGAACCTGAAGATCCGGGGCGCTATGGTCGTCTGGTCGTGGAAGAAGGGCGTTTGCGCCGGATTGTTGAAGCCAAAGACGCGACGGCTGAAGAGCTGAAAATCGGGCTATGCAATTCTGGGGTGGTCTGTGCGGACAGGAAAAACCTGTTTGAGTTGATCAGTCAAATTGGGTGCCATAATGCAGCTCAAGAATATTACCTTACAGATGTCGTGGAAAAAGCCAATGATGCGGGGCTTATTTGCTCGGTTGTGACCTGTGCGGAGGAAGAAACGCTTGGCATCAATTCACGGGCAGAGCTGGCGCGAGCTGAAGCGATTTTTCAGAACCGGGCGCGCCAGGCTGCAATGGCTGAAGGTGTGACATTGGTTGCGCCGGAAACTGTTTTTTTTGCGCCTGACACGCGGATGGCCCGGGATGTTCTGGTGGAGCCGCATGTGGTGTTCGGACCTGGGGTTCGATTGGATGAAGGTGCGGTGGTGCGCGCCTTTTCGCACCTAGAGGGATGCCGGATCCGTCGGGGGGCCGTGATTGGTCCTTATGCCCGTATACGGCCTGGCAGCTCTATTGGTGAAGGGGCTAAGGTTGGTAATTTTGTGGAAACTAAAAACACCACGTTTGAGGCGGGTGCCAAGGCCAATCACCTGAGTTATCTGGGGGATGCGCATATTGGCGCTGCAGCCAATATCGGAGCGGGTACGATTACGTGCAATTATGATGGGGTGATGAAGCACCAAACCGAGGTGGGGGCGGGGGCCTTCATCGGAAGTAACAGTGCCTTGGTGGCGCCGGTGTCCGTTGGAGCCGGGGCCATTGTGGCAGCGGGGTCCGTGATTACTCATGAGGTGCCAAGCGATGCGCTGGCTCTATCGCGGGCGGATCAGAACAATAAGGCAGGCGGCGCAGACCGATTACGGCAGCGCCAGAGAAACCGAAAGACTGCAGTGAAATAATGCAAGGGACTACATAGCATGTGTGGAATCGTTGGTGTCTTGGGCCAGCATCAGGCAGCGCCTGTTTTGATCGAAGGATTGAAACGGCTGGAGTATCGTGGCTATGATAGCGCGGGTATCGCAACCTTGAGTGGAGGTTGCTTGGACCGCCGTAGGGCAGTCGGAAAGCTGGCCAACTTGAGTGATCTGCTGGTGCATGAGCCTCTGGCCGGTACTGCGGGCATTGGTCATACGCGTTGGGCCACCCATGGTGGGCCGTCCTTGAAAAACGCCCACCCCCATGCCCGGGACCGGGTTGCGGTTGTCCATAACGGTATCATCGAAAATTATCGTGAGCTACGTGCTTTTCTGGCGGAGCATGGGCTGAAGGCGGAAACCGAGACCGATACCGAAACCCTGGCGATGCTGTGCGCGTATTATCTGCAGCAGGGGCTGGAGCCAGTGGCAGCTGCCCGTACGACCATCTCTCGACTGGAAGGGGCGTATGCGCTGTGTTTCCTGTTTGAAGGGGAAGAGGACCTGATTGTGGCCGCCCGCCACGGCAGCCCGCTGGCGATCGGCTGGGGCACAGGCGAGATGTTCATCGGGTCAGATGCATTGGCGCTGGCACCGATGACCTCGCAAGTCACTTATCTGGAAGAGGGTGACATGGCAGTGGTAACCCGGGCAGGCTGTGACATTGAAGATGCCGAAGGTACTCCGGTAGAACGTAACCGCAAAGAAATCGGGCAATCGGTTGCCGCTGTGGGAAAGGATGGCCATCGCCATTTCATGTCCAAAGAAATTGCGGAACAGCCTGGGGTTCTGGGCGCAGCTCTCCAGTACTATCTGGACGGTGGTGATGGGCAACGGGCTTTGGAGCAGATTGACTTCAGCCGTTTTGATCGGGTTGTGATGGTGGCTTGCGGGACTGCTTCTCTGGCTTGCCTGACTGCAAAATATTGGTTCGAGCAAATCGCCAACCTACCGGTCGAGGTCGATATCGCCTCAGAATTCCGTTACCGCGAACCGCCGGTGTCAGAGCGAACCCTAGCATTGTTTGTATCGCAGTCAGGGGAGACTGCCGACACATTGGCGGCGCTGCGTTACTGCGCGGGAAAGGCCGGTATGATCCTGTCTGTCGTTAACGTACCCGAAAGCTCAATCGCGCGCGAAAGTGGCGTGGCGCTGCCGATCATGGCGGGGCCGGAAATTGGTGTGGCCTCTACCAAGGCCTTTACCTGCCAGTTGGCGGTGCTAGCTGCTCTGGCGTTGGAAGCGGCACATCAGGCCGGGACCCAGCCAACAGGGTTGCTGCAGGACTATAAGGCTCAACTGCGCCATATGCCCAGCCAGGTCGCGGAGGCGCTAACCTGCGAGGCAGAGGTGCGTGGTGTGGCCGCGCAGCTTGCCCGTTTCAGCCACGCTCTGTTTCTTGGTCGCGGCGCGCTTTATCCGCTGGCACTGGAGGGAGCTCTGAAGTTGAAGGAGATCAGTTATATTCATGCCGAGGGCTATGCCAGCGGCGAGCTGAAGCATGGTCCCATCGCACTGATTGACGAGGAAATGCCGGTTGTGGTGCTGGCACCGCATGATCCGCTCTTCGACAAGACGGTTTCCAACATGCAGGAAGTGATGGCGCGCAGCGGCAGGATTGTAATGGTGAGTGATGCCAAGGGGTTGAAAGAGGCTGGAGAGGGTATCTGGCAGCAAATCTGCATGGCACCGGTTCAGGGGCCTTTCGCAGCTATCGCCTATGCGGTGCCGCTACAGCTTTTAGCCTACCATACTGCAGTTGAGAAAGGCACCGACGTGGACCAACCACGCAACTTGGCGAAATCGGTGACGGTGGAGTAGAAGAACGCTCATCTTATGTGCCTGTCGAAAATTAGACCGAGCGGGGTTAAAATTTTCGGCATCGCACCTTTGGCGAAGAGTGAGAGTCAACGCATCAGCTGTTCTGACGAGCTACAAATGTCTGCAACGCGATTTTGTCTTCCGTACCTAAAAGGTCGCTGCGGGCCCAGTCTGTCGCAGATTCAGGGCTGCGTGTTGAGCACAAGCTATGGACTCTTGTAGAGAATATCTTCTGTAACTCTTCTTTTTCATTTTTGATATGCTTCGTAATGATCTCTGCAGTTTCGGCGCCAATATGTAACGTGGAGCTCCGGTTATTGTCGGTCCTTGGAGACTTTATAATATCCGTTTCCAGCAACCGTGAACGCATCTTGGAAAAACTATCCTGATCTGTGAGCGTCTGTACGTATTCCAGCTCAGCCAGCTTGCGGGTCCTAATACGCTGGTTGCTCCGCTGGGTCTTGTCCGGTGTGGGTAGCTCCAGCAGGTGGCAAAAATCCGCTAGCATATCGGGTTCTGCAAGGTCTTGTGGCTCGATTGAGCGCAACAGTAGCTCATCAGAAGGGAAATGCTCGCTCAGAAGGCGGGCAAATTGTAAATTGGAATAGAGTGGAAAGCCCCAACTGTCTTCGAAGCAGGCAAGGAATTTTTCGATTGAGGGAGCGCCATCGGCATAGAAACGGTGACGGGAAATCTGGAAGAGTCCGGCCCGTACATACTGCGCATAGCAAGATTCAACGAAATCATATGGATTTCGAAAATAAGCTAGAATCCGGACCTGCCAATCAGGGCACTGGGCACGCAATGTTGCGTGAAGTTGGGGCAGATTGCTGCTGGAAAAGGCGTTGGTCCAATGTTCGCATGACAGTACGATGTGTTTGCATTGCCGGTTGAGCGCTTCGGAAGTGATATCTTCCAAGGCCTGTGGCAAAGCCTCTGGTGCTAATTTGGCCAATGGTAGGTGATTTTGGTATCCATCCCGGCTGCGCCAGCTTTGCGGATAACAAAACCCCTGTTCTTGATGCAGCTTTTCGGATTTTAACATATGCTGCTGAAGGGTTGTCGACCCGCATTTGGGAAGCCCGACGTGCAGCCAGACTTGACGCTCGGGCCGCTTTCCTAGGTATGCAGGAGTGGCTATCGAGCGCAACAGAGGGTCAGTTTTTATAGGATCGGGAGGTGTGTCCTGATCCCTAGCAATCATAGCTTTGATGTCCGCTGGTACTTCAGTTTCCCAGAAATCTCCAGTCCGGCGCGCGAGTTCGGGCAGCAGGTCTGACCGAATAAAGCTCCTGATCCAATGCAGTAGCCCGATCGCAAAACGGTAATAGGGAACGGCAAAAGGGCTGTATGTCCTGGAAGACTGGATTTCGGCAGATACGCGAGACAGGGCTGTGAACACCTGAAGGCGTTCCGGGCCGTTGCGATTGGTTAGCCGATCCTGGTTGGGCGCGACATAATGGATTACCCCGATACGGTCGCTTGCCAATATGGTTGTTGCATTGAAAAAACTGCGCCAATGTAGCTCTATATCATTATTAACCATGATTTCAGTGCAGTGGATCTCATGTTCCCGCAAGAAATTGGTACGGTAGATCTTGTTCCACGGATAATTGGCGGTCTGACTCAGGCTGAGAGCGGCAGTCGGGGAGACTTGTGACAAAGCGCCCACATCCACGCCTGCGGTGTGCCACAGCTGTTGGTCCATGGGCATCTGCCCCCATTGACCTTCAGCGCCACGACGGCTGTCGTGGTGCTGGAAGATGCAAAAATCAAAGGTTTTGCCTTCTAGATCTTTCAACAGGTCCGGCAATTCGCGCAGTGGCAAATCGTCAGCGTCGAGAAACATCACATGATCCGTTGTCACATGCCGAAGCGCAAGATTGCGGGCTGCGCCCGCACCGCGTGGCGTTTCCTGACGCAAAAGTGTGATCCGTTCCGGGGGCAGACCTACCGCGATCGGCAAAGGGTCAAAGGAAACCTCAGGTGTCGAGCCATCATCGCAGATGATTACATGGCTGGCGAAGTTCAGTTGCTGCATGTGCCTGAGCAGGCGGTGCAGCCGAGCTTCATCATTATGGACAGGGATTATAACGGTTAAAGTCATACGATGAAAAGACGCAGATCGTGCAGATTCAAGCGAAAGCTGTGCAGTGGAAGAAATAGGATCAGTTCGCGCCAGGGGGCTTGGGGGGGTAAGTTCTGTTGCTGTCCGACCTGCAAGGCGTCAAGATGGCTGGAGGCTTCTGGATGCGCCAAAATACGTTTTGTGAAAAAGCAATCGTCGAAGCCGCCTTCGCTGCGGCCCGAGCGGATGCAGGCGCGAACCACCTCAATCGTCGTAGCGGCGCTACGACAGGCGATACCGATGATACCGACTTGGGATAAATCGATATCGCCAAGCTCCATATGCAGACCGAACCAGCTCCCCTGGCCATTGGTGGAAATGTCCAACTCCAATAGCCGCCCGGCAGGAGAATGCCACTGGCCTTGCAGCTTGAGGGCTGGATCCGCATGCAAGGTAATGCCTGGTTGGATCTCGGGGTGTTCGGCAATATCTCCACTGGTTTGATTTTCACGCAGTACTGAAAGGGCATAGTTCAGATTGGCTTCTGGCCCAGAAGAAATATTATCAATCATAAGGGGTGCCTCAAACGTATATTCGTCGGGCACTTGTAGTGCCGTGTTCGCTTTGGTTTGTCCATCGGCAAAAGAGGGGGTACAGCTGCTGTGCCAACGTATCGGCTCCGCTAGATGAGAGAACAATGCAACACAATAATAGCTTGATTCAGGGCTATATTTCAGCTGGGCGGATGCTGGCCATGCGGCAATCCGAATATGCGGCCGAGGCGTTGCTGCGTCGGGCGCTTGCGGAGGCAAATAGTGAGAGCGACAGGCTTGAGCTAGCGACAGCTGCGCTGGATCTGGCAGAGCCGGAATGCGTTGCGGAGGCGCTTGCGCTGCTGCCGGATACCCCGGATCGGCAGCTGTTGCAGCAGCGTGCAGAGCGGATGTTCGCTCTGACACGGATGCCCCAGCCTGCACCCCCTGGGGGGTGGGCGCCTGTACCCGGGCGCATCGCCTATGTTCTGTACAGCAGCCTGCCTTGGATCTCCACTGGCTATGCAGTGCGTTCGCAACGCTTGGCATCGGCGTTACGCAATGCTGGGGCGGATCTTCATTGCCTGACCCGTCCTGGATTTCCCTGGGATGAGGATCCGGCGGTGCTGTCGGTTGATTTATCCTGCGCTGGATCCTTTGAAGAGGAGATTGCAGGTGTGCCTTACCTGCGTTGCGCGGAACCTCAATTTGGAAATTGGCAGAATTACTGGACCTATGTTCGTGAAAGTGCCGATGTGCTCACGGCGCGGCTGCTGGAGTTGCGACCAGAAGTGGTGCTGGCGGCCTCGAACCATGCGTGTGCGTTGCCCGCGCAGATCGCTGCCCGCCGTCTTGGTTTGCCCATCGTATATGAGATGCGCGGCTTTTGGGAACTGAGCCGCACAGCCCGAGAACCGGAGTTTCTCGGCGCGCCGCAGTACCGCTATGAACGATGGCTGGAAACCCAGGTTGCGATGCAGGCCGACCACGTCTTTGTCCTGTCGCAGCCGATGCGCCAGACTTTGATTTCCCGTGGGCTAACGGCGGAGAGGGTTACCTTTTTACCCAACGGCTGCGATCCAACCGACTTTGTTCCGACGGGCCATAATAAGAGGCTGGCAGCGGAACTGAATTTACCGGAAGGTGTGCCGGTCATCGGCTATGCAGGAAGTTTTCCGGCCTATGAGGGCTTGGAGGATCTAATCGCTGTGGCGGCCAGATTGAAGACCGCAGGCCATCGCTTTCGGCTCGTGCTGGTCGGAGATGAAAAGGGCACCGGGGTGCATGGAACCCCAGTAAGCCAGACCCTGCGCCGCCAAGCGGCGGAACTGGGGCTGGAGGACTGGTGCATCATGCCGGGACGGGTACCTCTGGAGCAGGTCGCGCACTGGCTGGAGTTGTTCGACATCTGCGTGTTTCCCCGCCGTCCGCTACTGGTTACCGAAACGGTCGCGCCGCTGAAGCCGGTAGAAGCGATGGCAGCAGGTAAAGCGATTGTTCTTTCGTCGGTCGGAGGCATGCAAGGGCTGCTGGAAGATGGCGAAAGTGGGCTGGTCTTTAACAAGGGTGATGGCGAGGATCTTCAGCGCCAGATAGCATTGCTGCTCACAGATGTGGATCTGCGCGCGCGGTTGGGGAAGTCTGCTCAGGTCCGGGCCAATTCAGAATACGCCTGGTCGCGTATTGCTGATCAGATACTACGAAAACTGGACGTGTTACGTGCTGATTTCCGTTGAGAGCGTTTAGCTCACTTTCCGGGCCTTTTGCTCGAATGCGATGGGGCTTAGAAAGCCGAGCGATGAATGTCGCCGGACGGGGTTATAGAATCTGGCGATGGCGCGCAGCCAGAACATGTCGCCACGAAGGCCCAAATACCAGCACCCTGCGCCTTCAACCCCCTGATTGTCGATCGGGCACAGAACATTCGTAAGCGCTGTCGCCACCCCACGCCTGTTCAGCTTGACGGGGTGAAGTTCCAAGGTAGCAGCTCGTCGATCCTTCTGGCCGGGTGACCGGCGGCGATGGCTTCCAGGGTCGCCTTCA
>NZ_JAXGFR010000023.1:0-45867 GCF_041008775.1 Pseudophaeobacter sp. C1-32P7
CCGTAGCGCCTCAGCGCCGCCGGTGAAGGGGGTTCTAGTCCCAACTCCAAATACCCGCAACCCCAAAATCAACAAAAACACATTTTTCAGGGAGAAAGATGGAATAACACACAAATACAATCGCTTAAGTCATGTCTCTGCGACGCTAACTGTGCTGCACGCGGTGTCGCCCCTTGGGAATCTCGAGTAAATCACGGCGCCTTTAGACGAATCCAATTTCGCCCACAGGGTTACCCACAGACTCGCCCCGCCTAAGCATGGTTTTGGGCTCCGAATCCAAGGAATCGGGTGGAATCATCGGCCGTCCCGAGGCACCAGCGCCATCGGATACAAAAAGCCCGGCCAATTTGGCCGGGCTTTCCGTGTGATGTATTCTGTCGTTGACCAAAGGCCGAAGGATCAGGCCTTGGCCGCGGTCACGATGAACTCGACCAGGAAGTCGGGGGTGGCCAGCTTGGCTTCGCCGCAGGCGCGTGCAGGCGTGTGGCCTTCGGGCACCCAAGCGTCCCAGACTTCGTTCATTTCGGCAAAGTCCTTCATGTCGGCCAGCCAGATCACCGTCTGCAGGATCCGGGTCTTGTCGCTTCCGGCTTCGGCCAGCAGCGTGTCGATCTGCTCAAGACAATCCTTGGTCTGCTGCGCGACGCTGGCGCCAGCGGTACCGACCTGACCGGCCAGATAGATGGTGTCGCCATGGGTGACGATCTGGCTCATGCGGGGGCCGGTGTGTTTGCGGGTAATTTCGGTCATTGTCCGTCCTAATCTGTTCCTAGGGTCTGAAGTTAATCTGTGATCCGGGATCCGGTCATCCGTCAAAGCGTGCCGGTCTGAGCGCCGCGACGACTTCGGGTTCGATAGCGGGTGTCGCGCCGCTGCACAATGCAACCGTGAGAGCGGCCAGCGCCGGAGCTGTCTGCACCCCGTAGCCGCCCTGCCCGGCCAGCCAGAAGAAACCATCCGCCCGGGTATCGAAACCGACAACCGGGGTCCGGTCGGGCGCGAAGCTGCGCAGGCCCGCCCAGGAGGTTTCGACCCGCGTCACCGGGACGGTCACCGCCTGCTCGAACCGGTAAAGCCCTTCGGCGAGCACCATGTCATCGGCCCAGGCGTCATGCGGCTCGACCGGATCTTCATCAGCGGGTGAGACCATCAGCTTGCCCGCCTCTGGCTTGGCGTACCAGTTTTCCGCGGCCGAGGCGAAAAGCGGCCAGCCTGTGGGATCATAGCCTTCGGGGGCAGGCAGGATCGCGGCAGAGCGGCGCAGCGGTGCCACATCGACTGGCAGGGCTCCAGCCAGTGCCGCAACCTGCGACGCCCAGGCCCCGGCAGCATTGATCACAATGGGCGCAGTATATGTGTCATCACCCGCCTGCACCTGCCAGTCCTGCCCATCGCGGGTCAATGCGCTGACCCGCGCCCCGGTCACGATCTGACCGCCCCGCCGTTTCAACAGGCTGGCATAGCCCGCCAGCATCCGGTCGACGTCGATATCCTGCGCATCCCATTCAATCAGCGCACCCGCAATCCGTTCCGGACGCAGGATGGGAACTAGTTCAACCGCTTGCTCTGGTGACAACCGCTCCAGCCCGACAGCGCCTGCCGCATAAGCCTCAAGCGCGGGCAGTTCGCTTTCGTCGGCCACCAACATCTCGCCGCGCGGTGACAGAAGTGAGCGATCCGAAATACCTTCCGGAATTTCCAGCACTGGCGCCGAGGCCGCGTTGAGGGCGCGCAGCGTGTCATTGCCATAATTGCGGATGAAGATAGCCGCCGACCGGCCGGTGGCGTGATAGCCGGTCTGCGGCTCTGCCTCCAGAACCAGCACCGACATATCGCGGGCCATTTCAGCAGCTGCCGAAATCCCGGCGATCCCGCCGCCGATCACGATGACATCAAAGTTCGCGCTCACGCTTCCTCCTGAAACCCGGTGAGGGTTCGTGTCAGGTTTTCGCCAAGCGAGTCGGAGAGGTAGCCTCCCTCCTGCACAAAGAGAACCGGCAGGCCGGTGGCCGCAATCGCCGCGCCGATGCGGGCAAAGCCCTCTTTGGTCACCGCCAGCCCCTCGAAGGGATCGTCAATCGAGGCATCCAGCCCCAGCGCCACGACCAGCACATCGGTGCCAAAGCTTTTGACCCGTTGCAGGGCGGTGGCCAGGGTTTTCAGGTAATCCTCGTCCCCGGTGCCGCGCGACAGGGGCAGGTTTAGGTTATAACCCAGCCCCTGACCTTCACCGCGTTCCTGTGCATGCCCCCAGAAGAACGGGTAGAACCGCGCCGGATCCGCATGGATCGAGACAGTCAGCACATCGTCACGACGGTAGAAGATACCCTGGGTGCCGTTGCCGTGGTGCACGTCCACATCCAAGATGGCCGGGCGCAGGCCAGCGGCGCGCAGCCGCTCTGCCGCGATGCCGGAATTGTTGAGAAAGCAAAAGCCCCCCGCCAGATCGCCAAAGGCATGGTGCCCCGGCGGGCGCGACAGCACATATGCCGAGCGTTCGCCGCCAAGGATCAGATCGGCGCCGGTGACAGCAGATTGTGCCGACCAATAGGCCGCCTCCCAGGTGCCCTCGGCAATCGGGCAGGCGGTATCGGCTTGGTGGAACCCTGCCTGTCCCACGGCGGATTTGGGATACCCGTCGGTCCGGGCTGCAGGGTGGATGTTGGGAATGACCTCTTCACCGGCTCCGGGAATACGCTGCCAGCGGGTATAGATGTTCTCCAGAAAGGTCAGGTACTCCGCCGAATGCAGCGCTGCAATCGGGCCAAGACCGGCATCCTGAGGCGCCTGAAAGCTGCACCCGGCTGCCACTGCGCCTGCATGCAGAACCTCGATCCGCTTCGGTTGTTCCGGATTGGGCAGAATGGCGCCGTTCGCCATGAAATGCTTTGGATCGTGGTTCCACTGGCGTTCGTCAAAAACCGCTTTCATGTCTCTCCTCTCAGGGCCGCGCATCCGGCCTCATCCAGTATCATTTCCGTCTGCGACACGGCGGGTTTGAACCCGAGCCTGTCGTAAAACCTGCGCGCATCCGGGCTGTCGTCATAGACGTTGAGCTTCAGAAACCGTGCATCCCATCTGCTCTGCGCCTCTTGCAGCACCGCTGCCAGCAGGCGCTGACCCAGCCTTTGCCCGCGCACATCCGCCGCAACCCAAAGGTCGGCCACATAGACCCCGGCCGCTCCGCGCACGGTGGAAAACACCGGCGAGAACAGGCTGGCCCCGACCGTGCGCGCCGCCACAGGCGGGCCTGCCTCGGCCAGTAGCGCGCCAAAGGCGGGATCAGTACCGAACCCTGCGCGCATCAGATCAGCCTCCCCCGCAACGTGGCGATCGCCCAGATCCTGCGACAACTGCGTCAGCGCCCAATGCAACGCAGGCACATCCTGTGCCCCTGCCGGGCGAAACCGGATCTCCATCAGATTGCGGTCCGGTCCGCGCCCTTCAGGGCCAGCATCTGGCGTGCTTCGTCGGGGCTGGCGACCTCGCGGCCCAGGTCCTCGACGATGCGGCGGATCTTGGTCACCTGCTCGGCATTGGTCTTGGCCAGCTGACCCCGGGAAATCATCAGGCTGTCTTCCAGCCCGACCCGCACGTGGCCGCCCATGGCTGCCCCCATAGTGATCAACGGCATCTGGTGCCGCCCCGCCGCCAGAACCGAGAACATGTAGCTGTCGCCAAACAGCTTGTCGGCGATCAGTTTCATATGGGTGAGGTTCTCCGGATCCGGCCCGATACCGCCCAGAACACCGAATACGAACTGAATGAACAGCGGCGCCTTCACGAGGCCCCGGTCCACGAAATGTTTCAGCATATAAAGATGGCTGACGTCATAGCATTCGAACTCGAACCGAGCGCCGCGCTCTTGGCCGATCTCGGTCAGGATCCGCGCCATGTCGCGCGGCGTGTTCTTGAACACCAGATCGTCGGAGTTTTCCAGGAAGGGCTTTTCCCAGTCGTGTTTCCATTCGGTGATCCGCTCGGCCGCCGGATAGAGCGCGAAGTTCATCGTGCCCATGTTGAGGCTGCACATTTCCGGCTCGGCCATTTTCGGCGCCGCCAGCCGGTCCTCCAGCGTCATCACGGCGCTGCCCCCGGTCGAGATATTCAGCACCGCGTCGCTGGCCTGCTTGATGCGGGGCAGAAACGCCTTGAAATGTTCGCTGCTGGCCGAGGGCTGACCGGTTTCGGGATCGCGCGCGTGCAGGTGCAGAACAGCTGCGCCTGCCTCGGCCGCGCCCAGCGCGTGCTCGGTGATCTCATCCGCCGTCACCGGCAGATAGGGCGACATCGACGGCGTATGAATCGAACCGGTGATGGCGCAGGTGATCAGAATCTTGGACATGTCTCAGCCGACTTTCAGTGCGGGGTGTATTTCATCGGTGAACTGGACCAGCGAGGCATCAAGGCCTTCGATGATCTCATCCAGATGGGTGTCATTCACGATCAGCGGCGGACAGACGAGGATATGATCGCCCTCCACCCCATCGCGGGTGCGGCGGGAATAAACGATCAGCCCCTTGTCATAGGCAATATCGACAAACCGCTGATAGGCGTTCAGCCCCTTGGGCAGCGGCGCCTTGCTGTCGCGGTCCGACATAAATTCAATGGCGGTGAGCAGCCCTTTGCCGCGCACATCGCCGATGATTTCGTGCTTCTGCATCAGCCCGTGCAGGCGTGCGATCAGCTTGTCGCCCATCTCGGTGGCGTTCCGGCACAGGTCCTGTGCCTCGATCTCATCCACCACCGCCAGACCAGCAGCGCAGGCCAGCGGATTGCCGGCATAGGTAAACCCATGGGCAAAGCCGCCCGCATCCAGCACCGGGTCGACCAGACGTTCATCGGCGATCATCGCGCCCAGCGGCACATAGCCCGAGCCGATGCCCTTGGACATCACCACGATATCAGGTTGTGCATTCCAGTGCTCACAGCCAAGGAAGGTCCCCGTGCGCCCGGCGCCGGTCATGACTTCATCCATGATCAGCAGCACACCGTAGCGATCACAGATCTCGCGGATCCGCTCCATATATCCGAGCGGCGGCACCAGCGCCCCAGTGGAGGCGCCCCCGACCGGTTCCAGAATAAAGGCAAGAACGCTGTCCGCTCCTTCGGCGAGGATCTTCGCCTCCAGCATGTCGGCGTAATGCAGACCGGTTTCCCTGTCGTTCGGGTCGAGACCATCCAGATAGGCGCGCGGCGCGGGCACCTTTGGCATTTCGCGCATCATCGGCGCAAAAGGCTGCGACAGGGTGGTATAGCCGGTGACGGCCAGCGCCCCCAGGGTGCAACCATGATAGGACGGGCTGCGCGAGATCACCTTCCAGCGGCTGTCCTGCCCGGTGGCCAGAGCGTATTGGCGGGCCATCTTCATCCCGCTTTCCACCGCTTCCGAGCCGCCAGACACGAAGAACACCTTATTCAGACCCTTGGGCATGCGCCCGGCCAGACGTGCAGCCAGTTGTTCAGAGGCTTCGGTTTCGAAATGCAACCGATAGCCGAAGGTGGATTTCTCCATCTGCCGCTGCATCGCGGCCAGCACGTTTTCATTGGAATGCCCGATGTTGCAGACCATCGCCCCGGATGAGCCATCCAGATAGCGCCTGCCATCCTTGTCCCACATATAGACCCCACGGGCCTGTTCCAGCACCGGTTTGCGGCCTCGGCCCTGATAGAAAAGATTGCTCATGCTGTGATCCTGCTCGCGAACGTGTCTTGCGTAAAACCGTCAGGCGCCAGCCAGCGCCGCGCAATCCTGTGGGCGGAATGCGGCAATGACAGATTGCCCTTCGGCAAAGGGGCGGCCGTCGATCATGTTGATCGCCTGTAGCTGGGTGTCCCCAACGCGCAGGAAATACCGGACGGTCTGCCCCTGATAATCGACGGTCTCGACCACGGCCTCGGCGGTGACGAGGCCAGAGGTATCGCTGCCCGGCGCCATCAGCACCAGCTTCTCTGCGCGCAGGACCAGCTTTGCTGCGGCGCCTTCGCTGGCGGCGGCAGCCTTGTCCGCGGGCACGGGAACCTTGCCGAACAGCGGCACGTCCAGCAGCGCGGCCTTGGCGTCGCGGGACACACAGGTGCCAGCCAGAATGTTGGAGGCGCCAAGGAAATTGGCGACGAATTCGCTGGCGGGAGTATTATAGACTTCTTCGGGGGTGCCGACCTGCTCGATGCGTCCGGCGCTCATCACCACGATCTTGTCCGACATGGCCAGCGCTTCGGACTGGTCATGGGTCACAAAGACGGTGGTGACACCGATCTGGGCCTGAATGCGCTTCAGCTCGACCCGCATGTCTTCGCGCAGGTTGGCATCCAACGCCGACAGGGGTTCATCCAGCAGCAGCACTTCGGGTTCGATGACGATGGCACGGGCCAGCGCGATCCGCTGCTGCTGCCCGCCCGACAGTTCCTTGGGATAGCGGCTGCCCACGTCCGGCAGCTGCACCAGATCCAGTGCCTCCTGCACCCGGCGGGCCACATCGGATTTGGGCACATCGCGGTATTTCAGGCCAAAGGCGATATTCTCGGCCACGGTCTTGTGCGGGAACAGGGCGTAGTTCTGGAACACGATCCCCAGGTTGCGCTTGTGGATCGGCACGTCGTTGACGCGCTTGCCACCGATCAGGATTTCGCCCTCGCTCGGATCCAGCAAGCCCGCGATCATCCGCAGGTTCGTGGTCTTGCCGCAGCCCGACGGCCCCAGCAGCGTCACAAAAGCGCCTTCGGGGATTTCAAGATTGGCCTGATGCACGGCCGTGAAGGTGCCAAAACGTTTGACGATGTTGTTCAGGGTGACGGAACTCACGGGGTGCTCTCCGGATGGAAGGTTCAAAGGTGCCCCCTCCCCGTTCGGGGAGAGGGCGGGAGGGATCAGTAGCCCTTCTGGACGCGACCGAAGGTTTTCGACCAGTCGGCTTCGTGACCGTTCCAGAAGTCCGGATCGGCAAAGGTCAGACCATCCAGCGTACCGGTGGGGTCAAAGGCCGGCAGGGTCGGGATCTTGTCACCAAGATCGACCTTGGTCGGATCCAGCGCGGTCGGGTAGTTCTGGCCTTCGGCCACCGCGATCGAGGTTTCCGGCGCCAGCATGAAGTTCAGCAGTTCTTCGCAGGCTTCCATCGGCGAGCCTTTCATCACGAAGAGGCATTCCTGCCAACCGAACCCGTTGGGCGGATCCATGTAACCGATGTCATGGCCCTGCTCCTGCAGCGCAAAGATGCGTCCGGACCAGGCTTCGGTGACGTAGATCTCTTCTTCGGCCAGAAGGCTCATCAGTTCGGCGCCCGACCCCCAGTATTTCAGGCTGAGGTCGCGGTGGGTGCGGACCGCATCCCATGCTGCCTCTTCATCCGAAATCTCGTTCGGGTTCTGGCCGGTCTGCAGCGCCGCGTACCACATGCGGGTGCGCCAGTCGCTCCAGCCTGCGATCTTGCCCTTGTAGGCTTCCTCGATCAGGATCTTGGCGCCTTTTTCCTTCATCTCGTCGTCCGAGATATGCTTGCGGTTATAGGCCAGACCAGTGGTGCCGTAGTCATAGGGCACGCAGGACAGTTTGCCGCCCGACACGCCGCGGAACACATCGACCAGTTTCGGGATCACGTATTCGAGGTTGGGGATGTTGGCCTCATTGAGTTCCGAGCTGAGGCCCAGCGCGTGATAGCGTGCATAGTCGAAGACGCCCGACAGATGCGCGATGTTATATTCGCCCGGCTGGCTGGCCTTGACGCGCGACAGGTATTCGTCGCCACCGCCGAATGTGCCGTCAACAACCTTGATACCGGTCTTGCCGGTATAGGGATCAAAGGCGTGCTTGCGGAAGGCTTCGCTAACAACGCCGCCCCAGCCGTCGAACCGCACCTGCTCGGTGGTCGCCGCATGCGCGTATTTGGCAAAGGGCGTGGACACGCCATAGGCCAGACCCGCCGCGCCGATCAGCCCCAGAAAGCTGCGGCGATCCAGATCACCGTTCATATAGCGCTCGCGGGCGCGCTCATACCGGGTGGTATTGTCCATTTTCTTGGTCATTTCAGTCTCCATGTTGGTCTGTATTTTGTTGGTCTTATTTGGGGAGGGCGCGGTTCTTACGTGCCGCTTTTGCGGGCCATGGCCCGGGCGATGGCTGCACCGAGGAGCGGCAGGCCAACGGTCATCACGATCATTACGGTGCCCAGCGCGTTGATCTCCGGGCTGATCGAGTTTCTCAGCATGGCGAAGATCTGCGTCGGCACGGTTTCCACGCCGCCGGGCTTCCAGAACAGTGTGCCGGTGATGTCGTCGAAACTGATGGTAAAGGCGAAGAGCCCCCCGGCCAGAACGGCGGGCAGCATCAGGGGCAGCGTGACCTGAAAGAAGGTCTGCACCGGCGAGGCGCCAAGGCTCATCGCGGCCTCTTCGACGTCGCGTTTGATCGACACAAGCCGCGCCTGCACCACAAGGATGACGAAGGGCAGCGTGAAGATCACGTGACCTGCCAGCAGGAGGCCAAAGCTCTTGTTGATGCCAAGGAAGTTCAGGAACAGCAGCAGCGCCACCGCAAGCACCACCTCGGGCACCAGGATCGGCGCGATAAGAAGGGTCGAGATCGCATTGGCCCCCGGCACCCGGTAGCGCACCAGCGCAAGACTGGCCAGAACGCCCAGCGTTGTCGAAATCAGCGCTGTCAGCAGTCCGAGGATGATCGAGGTACGAAAGGCGCGCAGGATCGCATCGTTCCCTGCCAGTTCCACGAACCAACGGAAGGAAAATCCGGTCATCGGGAAATTGCCAAACTGGCTGGCGTTAAAGCTGAGCAGCACAACCACGGCCACTGGCAGGAACATGAAGATATAGACGAGGACAGCCCAGCCCCGGATCAGGCTCCAGCCCATGTTGAAACGACCTTCCATCAGCCCAGCCCCTTCATCAGCTGGGCCATGCCCAGGTAGCGGTTATAGATCATCACCAGCGCCCCAAGCACTGCCAGCAGCATCAGCGACAGGGCCGAGCCAAGAGGCCAGTTCAGCTGGGTAATGATGGCTTCGAACACGAGGTTGGCGAACATGGCATCGCGCGGCCCGCCCAGAACCAGCGGGGTGATATATGTGCCCGCGCCCAGCACGAAGCAAAGCAGACCACCGGCGGCCAAACCCGGCAGCGATAGCGGCAGGGTGACTTGCAGGAACGCCTGCCAGCGGGTCGCGCCCAGAGAATTGGCGGCGTTTTCAAGATTGGTATCGATGCCGTCGAGGCTGACGAAGATATTGAGAATCATGAAGGGCAGCAGGAAGTGCACCAGACCCAGAATGACCGTCACCTCGTTATAGAGCATCTGAATCGGCTCATCGATGATGCCCAGCGCCAGCAGCGCCGAGTTGAAGGCGCCGGATACACCCAGAATGTTGATCCAGCTCATCGTGCGGATGATGTAGCTGATCCAAAAGGGCAGCATCAAAAGCAGCAAGAGCACCGCCTTATTGCCCTGCGAACGGGCAATAAAATAGGCAGAAGGGTAACCCATCAGGGCGCAGGCCACGGTGGTGATCGCCGCGATGCGCAGGGTACTGATCAGAATATCCCGGTAGAAAGGATCGCTCAGCGCCTCTTGCCAGTTATCAAGGTAGAAACCCGCCACATCCGCACCAGTGGCGGTGCGCAGCCAGAAACTGTAGACCAGAATAAACAGCAGCGGGACGAACAGTAACAGCGTCACCGCAGACAGGGCGGGGAACAGCAGAATCCAAGGCTGACGCGCCTCTCGTTTTTCGACGGACATGGTCTTTCCCTGTTAACGCCCACTTAATCCGGGCTTGACGGAAGCATGCAAAACCTGATCACCATAGATCAAATAGATAATCAAAATTGTGAATATAGATGGAATCTATGGAAAACGACGGGCGCTTTGCCCCCGAGCGTATTGCCCGCGAGTTGGACTGGAACCTGCTGCGCACCTTCGTGGTACTGGCAGAAAGCCACTCGATCACCGAGGCGGCACAACAACTGCGGCTGAAACAGCCTTCGGTTTCTGCCGCGCTGAAGAAGCTGGAGGACCGCATCGGGCGCAAGCTGATCGACCGCTCGCCGGGGCATTACCAGCTGACCGATGCCGGGCGGCTGCTCTATCGCGAGGCATTGGACATCAACGGCTCCATCCTGCGGTTGTCCACACTGATGCGGGAGCTGACGGATGAGGTGCAGGGCCACGTCAAGATCGTGATGGCCAGCCACGTTGTCTGCCCGCTGTTTGACGAGGTACTGGCCGATTTCCACCTCGCACACCCCAAAGCCACCCTGTCGATCGACGTGCGCACCAGCGCCGCCGCCATCGCCGAGGTGGCTGCAAAACGGGCCTCCTTTGCACTGTGCCTGGTGCGGGATCACAACCCAAAGCTGGAGTACCGGCGTCTGTACCGGGAATTCTTTGGTCTGTTCTGCGGCCCGCGCCATCCGCTGTTCGGGCGCAAGGATCTGAAACTGTCAGATCTGGCCGGGCACAGTTCGGTCAGCTTTGAAACCGACCGGCTGCACGATGTGCTGAAACCGGTGACAGTAATGCGGGCGCAGGCCGAACTGGGCGACAAGGTTACCGGCCTGTCCAGTCACCTTGAGGAAGTTCACCGCATGATCGTGGCCGGTGTCGGTATCGGCCCCCTGCCCGTCCACGTGGCGGCGCGGGATGTCCGGGATGGGCAGCTCTGGCAGGTCCCGCCATATGATGATCTTCCCGCCATCGACGTGCATGTGGTCTGGAACCGCCACGCCGCAAAAAACCGGGCCGAGGAATTGCTGATCGACGGCTTGCTGGAAGCGATTGCAGCCACCCCGATCGAGCAGCGAACCTATCGCTGAATCAGTACTGACCTTGAAACCCGCTTAAAGGGGCAAGCGCCACGCGCCCTTGTCGTCCTTGCAGAACTTGCGCTTTGGCTGCAAAGCCTTCTCCCTACCCTTCATGTGCGCTTCGTGCTGCAACATGATGCAGTTGGCATTTCTGTTGATGATCGTCACCGTACCATGAGCCTCGGTTTCGGGATTGCTCCACGCCTCGACCGTGCCGGTCTTTGGCTGGCTGACGCTGTAGAGGACAGCCTCAGCCTGGATCATCATCTCCATATCCAAAGGCGACAGGCCCGATTCCGCAAGAATACGGCTCAGCGGCTTGCCGATGGAGGGGACGGCAGCCAGAACCGCAATGCTGGCGATGGCGATAACTCTGACAAACCTGTTCATACGTTCGGACCTCGCTAAAAGACTTTTTGATCTAGGCGCACCCGAAAGGCGCTGAATATCAATACACTGCGGTATCCTCAGGCGCATGTCCATCCCATCCACCGGATGGCTGACCGCAATTGTCGCCGTCAGGAAAACTTGCGGAACAGCCGCGTCATATCGAACAGTTCATCCAGCCGTTCATAGCGCTCGCGGGTTTCATCCCAGCCTTCTTCCTGGGTGGCAGCGATCATCGCCTCGAGCAGCATCATGGTGGAGATGTTCGAATCCCATGCCGACGGGATTTCAACCCAGCAATTGAAGGTATAATGGGCAACCGAGGTGATCGGGCTGGCCCATTGGTCCGTGATCAGGATGATTTTCACCCCACGTTCGGCCGCCAGTTCCGCAAGACGCTGCAGGTTGGTTTCATAACGCCGCACGTCGAACATCAGCAAGGTGTCGCCCTCGACCATGTCCAGCACGTAATGGGGCCAGGTAGCCGAAGACGAGGTCATATGCGTCACGTGCTGACGGATCGCCTGAAAGTGGGTGAAGGCGTAATCGGCCAGCGCCCGCGTGATCCGCCCGCCCACCACATAGAGCCGCCCTTCGGTATCAGCCAGCTGGTGCACCGCGCGGTCGAATTGTTCGTAGTCGAGGTTTGAAAAGGTCTGACCAAGGTTGTCCGTCACAGCTTGTGCAAATCTGTTCAGCAGATGTCCCTCGGGCGCCTCGGACGCCCAGTTCGCGCGTCGTTGCGTCGGGCCGGACACCTGCGCCTCCAGCTCTTTCAGCAGCGCCTGATGGAACTGCGGGTAGCCCTTGAAGCCGAGTTTTTGGACCATCCGCGCCACCGTCGGGGTCGAAACCTCGGCATTCGACGCGACGATGGTGATCGAGGCCAGCCCCGCCGCAGGATAGTTTTCGAGCAGAGCATTGGCGAACTTGCGCTCGGACTGGGTCAGCGTCGAATAGTGTTCGCGGATCAGCTCTCGCACACTGGCGGCGGGTTTGGACAAGGGGGCACACCTCTATTTCGGTCGATCAAAAAACGGGCATTCGCCGCATCCTACATCGTGCGGAAAACGACCGCAGAAAAAACTGCCTGAAACGATATTGACAGAAAATGCCCCACGTGAAAACATTTTTCCAAAATCAGGGAGTACTGAATGTCACCGGGCGATTCCAACGCTCTGAGCGAGGCTACCGAAGTCTTCAACGCCGACGGCGCGGGGGAGGTGGTGATCCTGTGCGAGCACGCCAGCCACCACATTCCTGCGCGCTACAAAGGGCTTGGCCTCGCTGAAGCCGACCGCACCAGCCATGCTGCCTGGGACCCGGGCGCCCGGGCGGTGTCGCTCGCGCTGTCCGACGCTCTTGATGCGCCGCTGGTGGCCAGCCGGGTGTCGCGGCTTGTCTACGACTGCAACCGTCCGCCCGAAGCCGCCTCGGCCATGCCGGAAAAATCCGAAGTGATCGCGGTGCCGGGCAACTGTGACCTGACGCCCGAACAACGCGCCGAGCGTGTTGACACGGTCTATACCCCGTTCTGTCAGGCGGTCAGCGACGTGCTGGCAGCGCGCAAGGCCAAAGACCTGCCGACGGTTCTGGTCACCATGCACAGTTTCACACCGGTCTATTTCGGCGAACACCGCGCCGTTGAAATCGGCATTCTGCACGACAGCGACACCCGTCTGGCCGATGCCATGCTGGCCGAGGCCCCTCGCCTGCCGCAGCGTAGGATCGCCCGCAACGATCCCTACGGCCCAGAGGATGGCGTCACCCATTCCCTGCGCCTGCACGGTCTGGAAAACGGGCTCGCCAATGTGATGATCGAAGTGCGTAACGATCTGCTACGCACCCCGCAGGATGAGGCCGCCATAGCCGAAGACCTGCTGGTGCTGCTGCGCCCCGCGCTTGCCGCGCTCAAGGCCGGGAGGCAGGCCGATGCCTAGTTTCATTCTGCGATATGTCCGCATGATCGATGCGCTGAACCGGTTCATTGGCCGGTTCGCGATGTATCTGATCTTTGCCCTGATCGGGGTCCTGCTGTGGTCCTCGGTCTCCAAGACCTTCTTCAACCCGTCGCTCTGGACACTGGAGACCGCACAATTCGTGATGGTCGCCTATTACATCCTTGGCGGGCCCTATTCGATCCAGATGGGATCGAACGTGCGGATGGACCTGTTCTATGGCGGCTGGAGCACCCGAACCAAAGCCTGGGTCGATGCCTTCACCGTTCTGTTCCTGATGGTCTACCTCGGGATTCTGCTTTACGGCGCGGTCAGTTCCACCGCCTATAGCCTTGGTTATTTCGGGATGGAGCCTTTTTCCTTCTTTGGTGACCTCATCTGGACGCTGGTGAGCGAGGGGCCGACCGCGGCGGGTGAAAAACTCGGCTATCTCGAACGCAGTTCCACCGCCTGGCGGCCCTTTCTGTGGCCCGTCAAATTCACCCTCTGCTTCGGCGTCCTTCTGATGCTGCTGCAATGCCTTGCCGAATTGTTCCGGGATATCGGACGCCTGCGCGGAGTGGACCTCTGATGCCTTATGAAATGATCGCCCTCGTGATGTTTGCCGGCATGATGCTGATGCTGATGACCGGCCAGCGCGTCTTTGGCGCCATCGGCTTCGTCGGCGCGGTTGCAGGTCTGCTCCTCTGGGGTACCGGCGGGGTCGAGATCCCATTTTCCGCCGCGATGAAACTGATGAAGTGGTATCCGCTGCTGACGCTGCCAATGTTCATCTTCATGGGCTACGTGCTGTCGGAATCGAAGATCGCCGACGACCTATACCGCATGTTCCACGTCTGGATGGGACCGGTAAAAGGCGGCCTGGCCATCGGCACCATCGGGTTGATGGTTCTGGTCTCTGCCATGAACGGCCTGTCAGTCGCCGGCATGGCCATCGGCGCCACCATTGCGCTGCCGGAACTCTTGCGGCGCGGCTATGACAAGATTCTGGTGACGGGCACCATTCAGGCTGGGTCCAGCCTGGGCATTCTGGTGCCGCCTTCGGTCGTACTGGTGCTTTATGCGATGATCGCACGACAGCCGGTGGGTCAGCTGTGGCTGGCCGGCGTGGTGCCGGGCCTACTGATGGCCACCATGTTCATCGCCTACATCTATTTCCGCGCCCGGATGCAGCCGGACCTTGGCCCGGCGATGACACCCGAGGATCTGGCCGAATACGACCGCGTCAGTGACCATCCGCTGCGCTTGAACCATATCGTTCTGGCCGCACTGGTGCTGATCCCACTGGTGGTGAAGCTGGACTTCGTAGCGCCGAAATCGGCCATCGGTCTAGCGTTGGCGGCCGCGGCGCTGTCCTTTGTCACCCGAAAGATCCCGCTGTTCTACACCGACCTGTTCCTGAAAGAGAAATACCGCCTCTTGTTCTCGGGCGTGCTGCCGCTGGCGATCTTTGCCGCGATGATGATCCCCTTCGTCAACGGCTGGACCTCGCTGGTGGAAAGCTCGGCCATCGGTGCCATGACCGCCTTTATCGCCGCGGTGCTGAAGGGGCGCATGAACAAGGAGGTGTTTGAAACCTCCGTGCGTTCGACGCTGGGCATTTCCTGCATGTTCATGTGGATCATCCTCGCCGCGCTGGGGTTCGGCGCCATCTTTGACGGTCTGGGCGCCGTGAAGGCGATCGAGGATCTCTTCACCACGCAGCTTGGCCTTTCCCCCTGGATGATCCTGATCCTGATGCAGCTCAGCTTTGTCATCATGGGTACTTTCCTTGATGACACAGCGATGCTGGTGATCGTGGCGCCGCTTTATGTGCCGCTGGTCGGGGCGCTCGGCTTTGATCTGATCTGGTACGGGGTGCTTTACACCATCACCACGCAGATCGCCTATATGACGCCGCCTTTTGGCTACAACCTGTTCCTGATGCGCGCCATGGCGCCGCCGGAAATCGGGCTGAAGGACATCTATGTCTCTATCATCCCCTTTGTCGCCGTGATGATCGTGGCGCTGACACTTGTGATGCTGTTCCCGCAGATCGCCCTGTGGCTGCCGGAACTGGTCTACGGAAAATAACCAAAAGAGCCCTGTTCGGGGGCCCTATTTCAACAAGGAGAAAACGAGATGACGACAAGACGTAAGTTTTTGACCACCGCCGGTGCAGGCGCAATGGCGGCGCCGCTCGCCACACCGGCACTGGCACAATCCACCATCAAATGGCGCATGCAGACCTATGCCGGTGCCGCCCTGGCCGAACACGTGGTGAAACCCGCCATCGACATGTTCAACCAGATCGCGGGCGACCGCATGCAGATCGAGCTGTATTTCGCCGATCAGCTGGTGCCCACCGGCGAATTGTTCCGCGCCATGCAGCGCGGCACCATCGACGCGGTGCAGTCGGATGATGACTCCATGGCATCGCCCACCGAAGTCACCGTCTTTGGCGGCTACTTCCCCTTCGCGTCGCGCTACTCGCTCGACGTGCCGGTTCTGTTCAACAAATACGGCCTGAACGAAATCTGGGACGAAGAGTATTCCAAGGTCGGCGTGAAACACATCTCGGCCGGTGCCTGGGATCCCTGCCACTTTGCCACCAAAGACCCGATCCGCAGCCTTGAAGATCTCAAAGGCAAGCGCGTCTTTACCTTCCCGACCGCTGGTCGCTTCCTCAGCCAGTTCGGCGTGGTGCCGGTCACCCTGCCCTGGGAAGACATCGAAGTCGCCATGCAGACCGGCGAACTCGACGGTATCGCATGGTCGGGCATCACCGAAGACTACACTGTTGGCTGGGCCGATGTGACCAACTACTTCCTGACCAACAACATCTCGGGCGCATGGGCTGGCTCCTTCTTTGCCAACCAGGGCCGCTGGAACGAGCTGCCGGAAGACCTGCAGACCCTGTTCCGCGTCTGCTGTGATCAGTCGCACTACTACCGCCAGTGGTGGTACTGGGGCGGCGAAGCAGATCTGCGCGTCAACGGTCCGAAGATGGAACTGACCTCGATCCCCGATGCCGAATGGGCCACCGTTGAAGAAGCGGCCTATAAATTCTGGGATGAGATCGCAGCCGAAAGCCCCACCAAGGCGAAGGTTGTCGAGATCATCAAGAAGTACAATTCTGACATGACCAAGGCCGGCCGCCCCTACCGCTACGGCTGATAGGCCCCGGTCTTTGACCTTTCATCCGGCCCGCCCCCTATATGCGGGCCGGATACCCTGAACAGGAATTCGCCCGCAGGGGCCGGACGGAAACGCGTCCGCCCCTGCGGGCCGCAACACACAAAGGGCCCCTCATGCTCTCCTTCGACACGCTTAAATCTCAGGTTGCCGACGGCACTGTTGACACCGTTCTGGTGTGCCTTGTGGACATGCAGGGACGCCTGATGGGCAAACGGTTCCACGCCAAACATTTTGTCGCCAGCGCCTGGGAAGAAACCCATTGCTGCAACTACCTCTTGGCCACCGATCTGGAGATGGCGACGCCCGACGGCTATGCCTCCACCAGCTGGGAAGGCGGCTATGGCGACTATGTGATGAAGCCGGACCTTTCCACACTGCGCCCGATGCCCTGGCTGGAAGGCACGGTGATGGTGCTTTGCGATGTGCTGGACCACCACACCCACAAGGAAATCCCCCATTCCCCCCGCGCGATCCTGAAAAAGCAGATCCAGCGGCTGGCCGATATGGGCTATGACGCGATGATGGCCACCGAATTGGAGTTCTTCCTGTTCGAGAAAAGCTTTGGCGAGATCGCCAAATCCGGCTTCCGCGATCTGACGCCGATCTCGGCCTATAACGAAGACTACCACATCCTGCAGACCACCAAGGAAGAGCACGTGATGCGCCCGCTGCGCAATCACCTGTGGGATGCGGGCATTCCGGTCGAGAACACCAAGGGTGAGGCCGAGGCCGGTCAGGAAGAGCTGAACATCAAATATGATGCCGCGCTCAACACCGCCGATCACCACACCATCGCCAAACACGCGGTCAAGGAAATCGCCTGGCAGCAGGGCCATGCCGCGACCTTCCTGCCGAAATGGCACCAGGACAAGGTCGGCTCATCTTCCCACGTGCACCAGTCCCTGTGGAAGGATGGCAAACCCGCCTTCTATGACGAAAACGATGAACTGGGAATGAGCCAGCTGATGAAACACTACATGGCCGGGATGCTGAAATACGCCCCCGATTACATGTATTTCCTGGCCCCCTACATCAACAGCTACAAACGCTTCATGAAAGGCACCTTTGCCCCGACCCGGATCATCTGGTCGGTGGACAACCGCACCGCAGGCTTCCGCCTTTGCGGCGATGGCACCAAGGCAGTGCGCGTCGAATGCCGCGTCGGCGGCTCGGACATTAACCCCTATCTGGCCATGGCCGCGCAGCTGGCTGCAGGCATCGCGGGCATCGAGGAACAGCTGGAACTGGCCCCCGCAGCCAAGGGTGACGTCTATCAGGGCGAGACCGGCATGCTGCCCGGCTCCCTGCGCGACTCCCGCGAGGCGCTGAATGGCTCGACCCTGCTGCGCAAGGCATTCGGCGACGATGTGGTCGACCACTACGTGCGCGCCGCCGAGGTGGAAATCGAAGACTTTGAACGCGTGGTGACCGACTACGAAATCGCACGCGGATTTGAACGGGCCTGACGCCACGGCGCCTTGCTCCGGACCCCGAAATACTGACACGGCAGGGGAAAGCCCCCTGACAGCAAACACAAGAGGATGGCATGAGCCAGACACTGAAATGTATCTCGCCGATCGACGGATCGGTTTTTGCAGAGCGTGAAACCCTCTCGCGCGAGGACGCCTTTGCCGCCGCCGAGCGTGCCCGCGCCGCGCAGGCCGCCTGGGCCGCCCGCCCCCTGCAGGAGCGGATCGACCTGGTGATGGCCGGTGTCGCCAAGGTCGGCGAGATGAACGACGAGATCGTTCCCGAACTCGCCCATATGATGGGTCGCCCCGTGCGTTTTGGCGGCGAATTCGGCGGCTTCAACGAGCGCGCCTCGCATATGGCGGAGATCGCCAAGGAAGCGCTGGCCGATATCGAAGTGGGCGAAGACGAGACCTTCAAACGCTATATCAAGCGCATTCCGCAAGGCGTCGTCTTTGTCGTGGCGCCCTGGAACTACCCCTATATGACCGCGATCAACACCGTGGCTCCGGCCCTGATCGCCGGCAATACAGTGGTGCTGAAACACGCGACGCAAACCCTGCTGGTGGGTGAACGCATGGCAGAAGCCTTCCACGCGGCGGGCGTGCCTGCGGATGTGTTCCAGAACGTGTTCCTGGATCACGACACAACCTCTGAACTGATCGCGGCAAAGGCCTTTGATTTCGTGAACTTCACCGGCTCGGTCGGCGGCGGTCAGGCGATGGAGCACGCCGCGGCTGGCACCTTTACCGGCGTTGGCACCGAACTCGGCGGCAAGGATCCGGGCTATGTCATGGAAGACGCGGATATCGACGCAGCAGTCGACACGCTGATCGATGGCGCCATGTTCAACTCGGGTCAGTGCTGCTGCGGGATCGAGCGGATCTACGTGCATGAAAGCGTCTATGACGCCTTCCTCGCCAAGGCGCTCGAGATCGTCAAAGGCTACAAACTGGGCAACCCGATGGATCCCGAAACCTCCATCGGCCCGATGGCCAATGTACGGTTCGCCAAGGAAGTGCGCGAGCAGATCGCCGAGGCACTGGAGATGGGCGCCGTGGCCCAGATCGAAACCTTTGCCGAGGATGACGGCGGCGCCTATCTGACACCGCAGATCCTGACCAATGTCACCCACGACATGCGGGTGATGCGCGACGAAAGCTTTGGCCCTGTCGTGGGCATCATGAAGGTCTCCTCGGACGAGGAAGCCATCAAGCTTATGAACGACAGCGAATTCGGCCTCACGGCATCGCTCTGGACCTCGGATGTGGACCGCGCCCAGCGCATCGGCGATCAGATCGAGACCGGCACCGTGTTCATGAACCGCGCCGACTATCTGGACCCGGGCCTGTGCTGGACCGGCTGCAAGAACACCGGGCGTGGCGGCGGCCTGTCGGTGATCGGCTATCACAACCTGACCCGTCCGAAATCCTATCACCTGAAAAAGGTGACGGGCTGATCATGACAAGCTTGGCTCCCTCCACACCCAAGGGCGGCGACCGCCCGGGTGGGCGCGAATGCGCCCGCCGTGGGGGCGGGCGGGCGCAGCCCGGGCCGCAAGCGCCCCGGGCCATTTATCTCGAAAGGTAGCAACATGTCTCTCGTTGGAAACTGGTCCTATCCGACCGCAATCAAATTCGGCGCTGGCCGGATCAAGGAACTCGCCGAGGCCTGTGCGCAGGCTGGCATCAAGAAACCGCTGCTGGTCACCGACAAGGGACTGGCGGATCTGCCCGTGACCCAGTCCACACTGGACATCATGGAGGCTGCGGGCCTTGGCCGTGGCATGTTCTCCGAGGTTGATCCCAACCCCAATGAAAAGAACCTTGAAGCAGGCGTTGCCGCCTACAAGGCCGGTGGCCATGACGGCGTGATCGCCTTTGGCGGCGGCTCCGGCCTCGACCTTGGCAAAATGGTCGCCTTCATGTGTGGCCAGACCCGCCCAGTCTGGGATTTCGAGGATATCGGCGACTGGTGGACCCGCGCCGACGCCGACGCCATCGCGCCGATCATCGCGGTGCCCACAACTGCCGGCACCGGTTCCGAAGTGGGGCGCGCCTCGGTGATCACCGACAGCGTCACCCACCAGAAGAAGATCATCTTCCACCCGAAGGTGCTGCCCACCGTGGTGATCTGCGATCCCGAACTGACCGTCGGTATGCCGAAGTTCATCACCGCAGGCACCGGCCTTGATGCCTTTGCCCATTGCGTCGAGGCCTTCTCTTCGCCGCATTACCACCCGATGTCCCAGGGCATCGCGCTGGAAGGCATGCGTCTGGTGAAGGATTACCTGCCCCGCGCCTATGCCGACGGCACCGATATCGAAGCGCGCGCGCAGATGATGTCCGCCGCCGCCATGGGCGCCACCGCGTTCCAGAAGGGCCTTGGCGCCATCCACGCCATGAGCCATCCGATCGGCGCGCATTTCAACACCCACCACGGCACCACCAACGCGGTCTGCATGCCTGCGGTTCTGGACTTCAACGCCCCGGTGATTGCCGACCGGTTCAACCAGGCGGCGGCCTATCTGGGTATTGAAGGCGGCTTTGACGGCTTCCGCGCCTATGTGCAGGAACTGAACGACAGCCTTGGCATCCCGCGCAAGCTGTCGGATCTGGGTGTCACCGAAGCCTCGATCCCCGAACTGGTCAAGGGCGCGATCATCGACCCGTCTTGCGGCGGCAACCCGATCGAACTGACCGAAGAAAACCTTACAGAGCTGTTCAAAGCCGCCCTGTAAGGACGCCGTCCATTCGCACGTTCGGCCAAGGCGCCTCCCTGTCTTGCAGGGGGGCGCTTTTCCGTTTCGGGACCCGTGCCAGTCTCGTCAGACGGCGGCCCTGTGTCCGGCGCCCAGATCACGCAGGATCAGTTTTTCGGGCGACTGGCCGACTGGTAGCACGGGCGTTCCACTGGCATCACCAGCCTGCCGTTCTGGCAGAGGCCGCGTGGGATCCGGGACCGGCACTGCGGACAGCAAACGGCGGGTATAGGGATGGCGGGGCGAATGCAGCACCGCATCACGCGCGCCTTCCTCGACCACCTGCCCCAGACGCATGACCATGACCCGGTCCGCAACCTGTTCGATCACCGCCATGTCATGGCTGATGAAGAGGAAGGCCAGCCCGTCTTCGTCCTGCAGGCTTTGCAACAACTCCAGAATCTGCGCCTGAACCGAGACATCCAGCGCCGAGACGCTTTCATCCGCGACAAGGATCTTTGGCGACAGTGACAAGGCCCGCGCGATGTTGATCCGCTGCCGTTGCCCGCCGGAAAACTCATGCGGATAGCGCTGCATCATGTCCGGCGACAGGCCGACGCGGCGAAACAGCTCTGCAGTGCGGTCACTCATCTCCGACCCGCTGGACAGACCGTGAATGACCAGAGGCTCGGCCACTTGCTCGCCAACGGTCATCCGCGCATCCAGCGAGGCACCGGGGTCCTGAAACACCATCTGAATGTCCCGGCGCACCGGCTTCAGCGCGCCTGGGCCCATGCCATGGGTCTGCTGCCCCAGAACCGAGATCGAGCCCTGCCATGGCACCAGCCCCAACAGGGCCTTGCCAATTGTTGATTTGCCACAGCCGGATTCCCCGACCAGCGCCAGGGTTTCTCCTGCACGCACGGTAAAGGACACCTGTTCCACCGCGTGGACCCGCGCCTGCACCCGGTTGAGGATACCGCCGCGCACATCGAACCGCACCGACAGATCGCTGACCTCCAGCACCGGGGCGCCCTTTTGCACCTCCGGGCGAGGCGGCGCGGTGCCAAGACGCGGAACCGCAGCCAGCAATTCCCGCGCATAGTCGCTTTGCGGTGCGGCAAAGAGATCGCGCACCGGGGCGCTTTCCACCTCTTGTCCGTGGCGCAGGATCACCACACGCTCCGCCATTTCCGCCACGACCCCCATATCATGGGTAATCATTAGCACAGCGGTTCCATGATCCTTTTGCAAGGCGCGGATCAGATCGAGGATCTCTGCCTGCACCGTCACGTCCAGCGCGGTGGTCGGCTCATCGGCGATCAGCACCTCGGGATCGCAGGCCAGCGCCATGGCGATCATCACCCGCTGTCGCATGCCGCCGGACAATTCGTGGGGATATTGCTTCAGCCGCCGTTCCGGTTCCGTCAGTTGCACATCCTGCAGCAATTTCAGAGCCCGCGCAGGGGCTTCGCCGCGACTGCAGGCACCATGTTCCAGCAGCACCTCGGCCAACTGGTCCTGCACCGTCATCAGCGGGTTGAGCGAGGTCATCGGCTCCTGAAAGATCATCGCCACCCGCACGCTGCGGATATCGCGGTAGCCACGCGGGCCAAGGGTCGTCAGCTCCAGATCGCCGAGTTTCACCGAGCCGCCCGCGATGCGGCACATCGGCTCTGGCAACAGCCCCATGATCGCCAGCGCGGTCATGGATTTGCCGGAACCGCTTTCGCCCGCCAGACAGAGCGTTTCGCCCCGCTTCAGATCAAAAGACAGCCCATCCAGAACCGTCTTTGCCCCCGAAGGGGTGGCGACCTGAACACTCAGGTCGCGCACTGTCAGCACGGTCTCGCTCATTCGAACACCACGTTCGGGAAGTAGAGGCTGACCACCCAGTTCGGCATGTCGACGATTTCGGAAATCCGCAGATCGCCGCAGACGGAACACAATAGGTAGGCATCTTCGGCCGACAACCCCTTGGTGCGGCCCAGAAGGTCGACCATGGCGCTAACGGCATCCTTCGCGGCCTGCATCATGTCATTGCCGATGCCTGTGGTGACTTCATACCCTTTGGCATCCAGATGGCGCGTCACCGGCCCCGGCGTGGAAAAGCGCGGGAAGTTCAGGGTTTCCCCCTTCACCACGTCCAGCGTGACCTCCACATCCATCGGCGATTCAATCGCGGTGCCGCAAACCTCGCCATCGCCCTGCGCGGCGTGTGTATCCCCGATGGAGAACAGCGCCCCTTCGCATTCCACCGGCAGATACAGCGTGGTGCCTGCCGCCAGATCACGGATATCGAGATTCCCGCCCATGCGGCGTGGCGGCACCACCGAATGCAGGCCTGCCTCGGCCGGGGCCAGACCTATAGTCCCGGCAAAGGGTTTCAGCGGCACCTTGGCCAGATCTGAGAACAGCGACGGCGCCAGGGTTTCCGGATCGTAATCCCAGACCTTGAGGTAGGGATCGGTGAACTGATCGGCGAGCAGGCCAAAGCCCGGAATATTCGCCGTCCAGCCGAACCCCGAGGGGTGGAAGGCTTCGATCTTGACCTTCAGCACATCGCCGGGTTTGGCCCCATCGACATAGATCGGCCCGGTGACCGGGTTGATCTTGCCAAAATCCAGATTGGGCACATCGGCGCTGGTGCTGTCCTTGTTGAACTGCCCGCCCGAACTGTCGAGACATTGGAAATGCAGGCGCGATCCGGGAGCCACCGTTTCCACGGGCGGGAGCGAATTGTCCCACCCGTGATGGTGTGCACCGTGGATCGTGTAATCACAGTGCTTACACATTTTTATTCAGCATCCTTCGAGTAGATGTAGTCATAGTTGACCGGAATATGGACCGGATCAACGAACAGGCTGTCGTCGCCCGCGATCCTGTCCGAGGTCAGGGTGAAGCGTTGCTCGTTGAAGACCGGCACCCAGGGGGCATCCGCCATCACATCCAGATAGATGGATTTCCACGCCTCGATCCGGGCGTCGGCGTTTTCCGCGCCAGTCATGGCGTCCGCCTCGGCAGCGCGGGCGTCCAGCTCCTCGTTGCAGTACCAGGACCAGTTCCAGCCCCCCTGAACCGCGCCGGCGCAGCCCAGGATCGGACCGTAGAAGTTCGACGGATCCGGGAAGTCGGCGATCCAGGCCATGCCGCCGGACCAGATCATCGGCGCCTGATCGGCCTCACCGCCTGCGGCGATCACATTGGCCTGTGCCAGGCTGCGGATCTCGGCGGTGACACCGATCTCCTTGAGGTCCTGCTGGATCGCCTGTGCAATCCGCGGGTTGGGATCGACGTTCATCACATAAAGCTCAGTGGTGAACCCATCGGCAAAACCAGCCTCGGCCAGCATTTCCTTGGCGGCGGCGGGATCAAAGGCATAGCCTTCGTAATCCTCGGCGTAGCCCGGCATCGACGGCGGCAGCGGCTGGTTTGCCGGAACCGCACGGCCGTTGATCAGCTTGACGATACGGTCCTTGTTGATCGCCATGTTGACGGCCTTGCGCACGGCGACATTGTCGAACGGCGCCATCTGGGTGTTCAGTGTGATGTAACCGGTGTGCAGCTGGCCACCTTCGATAACGTTATCCTTCTGTGCCGGATCGTTCATCACCTGCAGGAACTGCGCGGGCGGAATGCCGTCGCCGGGCACATCCGCCTGCCCCTGTTGCAGGCGCAGCAGGGCAACGGTGGGCTCCAGCCCGATTTCAAAGGTCACCTGATCCAGCTTGGGCAAGTTGGTGCGGTGGTAATCGGCGAACCGTTCGAACACCACGCGCTGGCCCGGCGCCCATTCCGCCAGTTTGAAGGCGCCCGAGCCGACCGGCTGACGGCCAAAATCTTCGCCTGCCGCCTCGACCGCTTCCTTGGGCACGATGGAGGCAAAGTTCAGCGCCATCACATGGCCAAAGGTCGCGTCGGGACGGGACAGGGTGATCTCGATGGTCTTGTCGTCGATCACCTTGACGCCCGAAAGCCCCTCGCCTTCGCCCGCGTTCCAGCTGTCAAAACCCGCGATCATGCCAAAGAAGCCTGCGCCAGGAGAACGGGTTTCGGGGTTGGTGACGCGCTCTAGCGAGTATTTCACATCCTCGGCGACAATCTCGCGGCCGTTGTGGAACTTGATCCCGTCCTTCAGGGTAAAGGTATGAGTCAGACCGTCCTCGGAAATGGCATAGTCGGACGCCAGTTCGTTGCGCAGCGTCGTTGTGCCCGGCTCATAGCCCATCAGCCCGTCGAACAGCGATTTGATCATCGACCAGTTCTGCCAGTCATAGCCGATGGCCGGGTCCAGCGTGGCGACATCGTCCTTGTAGGTGACGGTCATGGTGCCACCCATCGGGGCATCTGCATTCACCTCTGCGGCTGCCATATGGCCGCACAAAGCCAGTCCGGCGACACCGGTTAAAAGAAATTTCTTCATGATTTCAGTCCTCTGTTGGTTTTACCGTTTCTATTTGGTCTTGATACGGGGATCGATTGCCGGCGCCACGAGGTCCGCCAGAAGATTGCCCAGAACGATCGCGGTGGCCGAAACCATGGTCACACCCATGATGACCGGAATGTCCACGCGCTGGATCGCCTGCCAGGCCAGCTGGCCGATCCCGGGCCAGCCAAAGACGCTTTCCACAACCACGATGCCGGACATGAACAGCCCGATGTCGATGCCGATCATCGCGATGATGGGAAGAATGGAATTGGGAATGACGTGCCGCAGGATGATACGGGCCTTGCCCAGCCCCTTGGCCCGCGCGGTGCGGACAAAATCCTGGCCCAGCACATCGATCATGCTGGAGCGCATCATGCGGCTGTACCAGCCCGCACCGAGAAACCCGAGCGTCACCGCAGGCAGCACCACGTGACCAAAGGTGCCGTAGCCGCCAATCGGGAACCAGCCCAGCTTCACCGCAAAGACATAGAGCAGGAGAATGCCGATGACGAATTGCGGTGCGGAGATGCTGACAAAGCTGAAGATCATCAGCCCGTGGTCTGCGGGCTTGTTGCGGCGCAGGGCCGCGACGATACCGATGGTCAGGCCGAACACCAGCTCGGTCACGATGGCCGCAACCATCAGCAACAGGGAGGCAGGCAGGCGGGCAGCGATCAGCTCCGAGACTTCGGCGCGTTGCAGATAGCTGCGCCCCATGTCGCCCTGAAACAGCGCCGTCAGGTAGTTCCAGTACTGCACGACAAAGGGATCGTTCAGCCCCAGCTGATCGCGGATGTTCTGCACCGTTTCGGCGGTGGCCGACCGCCCGGCGATCTGCCGCGCCGGATCGGCCGGCACAAGATACAGCAGGATAAAGGTCACCAGCGTGATCCCCAGAAGGATCAGCGCGCTCTCCATCAGGCGGCGGACAAGATAGGCCTGCATCAGTGGCGTCCTTTCAGAGTCGGATCAAGAATGTCGCGCAGGGCATCGCCCACCAGATTAAAGGCCAGCGCCAGCAACAGGATCGCAATGCCGGGGAAGAAGACCAGCCAGGGGGCGGTGGTGAAATAGGTCTGGTTTTCGAAGATGATATTGCCCCAACTTGGCATCGGGGGCTGCACGCCCACGCCAAGGAAGGACAGCGTCGCCTCAAGCAAGACCGTTGTCGAAATTCCCAGGGTGCCAAAGACAACGATGGACGACAAAAGATGCGGCAGCAGGTGTTTGAACAGGATGCGCAGGTGGCCAGCGCCCAGCGCCCGCTGCACGGTGATGAAATCACGCTCGGCCAGCGACCGGGTCTCGGTATAGATCACCCGTGCCATCTGTACCCAGTTCACCATCGCGATGACCAGCGCCACGATCAGCAGCGAGGGCTGAAAGATCGCCGCCAGCACAATCGCCAGCAGCAGCGCCGGAAAGGCCATCATCAGATCGGTAAAGCGCATCAGCACCGCGCCGATCCAGCCGCCGAAATAGCCTGCGGTAATGCCGACACCAGCGCCCAGCAGGATCGCGATCCCATTGGCAAGGATACCGATGATTAGTGAGGTGCGCGTCCCCAGAATAAGCCGCGAAGCCAGATCCCGCCCCAAAAGATCCGTGCCCAGCGGGAAATCCGCGCCCGGCGGCAGAGGCGCCCCGGCCAGACTTAGCCCGTCAAAGCTCTGCTCAAACGGGTCATGCGGCATGATCCACGGCGCCAGCAACGCGGCGCCCACCATCAGGATGATGATCACCATCCCAAAGGCCGAGCGCGGCCGAGTCATTAGCTCATAAATCACACGTCGGCTGCGCGCGCCGCGGCCTGCTGACATCTGACCGTCTGTGGCTGCTGTCATCGTCATGCCTGCCCCCGCATGGCCGGGCGTGCCAGAAACCGGACGGCGGCATCTTCCAAGGCGACGCGCTCTACCATGGCAAAGGCACGCAGTTTCTTCAGGGCCGTCGCCTCATCGACGCCCTCAGAGCGCATGATGACAAGAACCGCCTGCAACAACTCCAGCCGCATCGAGGCGCGCCGGTTGCTTTCGGCTTCGCGGCGGCGGGTTTCCATGCGCTCCTTGAACCGAGCAAAGCCCAGCACCAGCGCCGAGTAGATATTGGCGGTGGCATTGACCGGCAGATAGGCGTCCAGACCCTGCCGCACGGCCCATTCCAGGCGTCCCGGCGTTTCCGACCCGATCAGCCCAAGGATCGGCATAGGCGCAGATTGCGGCGACCAGGGGAATTGCCCGTCCTCGGCCCGGTCAAGGTCCAGAACCAGCAGGTCAGCGCGGACATCTGCCTCTTCCAGCGCGGGCCAGCGCCCTTCGGCCTTGATGCCAAGCGTGCCCAGACGTCGGACCAGTTGATCCCGCATTTCAGCGCTGGGATGCAGGACAAGAGCGTGTTTTCCGGCGAAGCTATAGGTCATTTTACGATCCTCAAACTGGGCGTCTGGAGCGGCGGGGCGGATACGGGGGGAACGCAGGTCAGATAGGGGTCCGCAGCGACGGGTCCCTCGGCCGAAGACAGCAGATGAAACTGTGCGTTCTCGGCCTGCGCGATATGCGGTGTCAGCGATGCGTGTCGGGTGATGGGGTCGATTTGCACCGGACCCAGAACCGTTTCATGGCGCGCATCGCAGGCCGCGTGGAACACCGCCCTTGGCGCGGTAGTCCCGGTTTTCGCGACGGTTTCGGCCAGAATGCGGACACTGGCATAGGACGTGGCAAAGACACAGGAACAGCGCCCGTTCGGGGATATTTCCCGGGCGCGCTGCACAAAATCCTCAGGGCCAAGCGGTTCGAAGTAGGTCCCGGCCGAAATGATCCCGTCGCCATATTGGCCCAGCACATCAAGATCCGCTTCGGATTGGTTGCAGGACAGGATTGTTGGCCGCTGCCCGGTGGGCAGTCCGCGCAAGAACGCCTCATTCGACGGACCGATCAGCGAATTGACGACAACATCCGGCTGCTCGGTGATGATCTCGGAGAGGGCCAGATCGGAGTCCACATCGCCAAGTGGTACGAAACGCTCGCCGACGATCTCAACCCCGGCGGCGCTCAGCCGTTCGCGGGCCAGACGCAGCGTTTCCCAGCCCCAGACATAGTTGGAGCCAAGCAGGTAGGCACGGCGCGTGCCTTGGCTCAGCACCCGGTCCAGCAGCGGGATCATATGATGGTTCGGCGCGCCCCCCATGTAGACGACGTGATCGTTGCTTTCGAAGCCCTCATAGGGGCACGGGTACCACAGCATCGCACCATAGCGTTCCAGCACCGGGATCATGTCCTTGCGGCTCCAGGAGGTGATGGCGCCCACCACGTGTGACACACCGCCAGAAAGGATATCGCGGGTCATCGCCTCATAGGCCTCGGGGCGGCCCGCCGGATCACAGGTCACGGGCGCAATTCGGGCAATGCCCTCGCGCTCCAGATCGGCGATGGCCAGCTCGGCCCCCGCCAGTCCGGCCTGTCCCAGCGCGGCGTAGGGTCCAGAGGTCGAGAAGACCAGACCAAGATCGAATTCCAGCATAGTACCCCACAAACGAAAAAGCCCCGCCACCCTGCAAGAGGGTGATCGGGGCTCAATTGCCAACGGCGATCAGGTCGCCATGTAGGTCCAATAAGGCTTAACAGGACCGGGAAGTCAAACTCTTCGTGGCCGTTTTGTGACGGCTCAGACGCGGGCGCCGATTTTTTGGGCAGCCGCGAAGGCGGCCCTTTGGCGCCTGTTTCTACCGGCCCCATGACGCCGCAGACTGCCGTCCCTTCTGCCCCATGATACCTTTGGCCGCACCGGAGTTGCGGCTAGCCAAACAGCGACAGCAGGATCCCCCCGACACACAAGGCATTGGAAATGATCAGCAGCGCAACCGCCAGAGAGCCAAGGTCCTTTGCGTGTTTTGCCTGCACCGACCATTCGGGCGATATCCGGTCGGTCAGCACTTCGATCGCGGTATTGAGCGCCTCGACCGCCAGCAGGAGTGCAAAGAGAATGGCAAAGGCCGCAAGCTGTAGAGCAGAGGCCCCAAGAACCAGCAGCAGGAACCCCGTCCCAGCCCCCGCGACAAGCTCCAGCCGGGCGGCGGTTTCCCCCATCAACCGCTGCAATCCGCCAAGAGAATACCGCGCAGCGGCAATGACATGCGCAACGCCGGTCACGGCAGGCGGGATCTCTTGCGGAGCTGCGCCCTGCGATTGATCACGTACCGTCATGTTGCGGGCCTCGCGATACGGCAGCGCGACGCCAGATCCAGCTCCGGCTGCCGGACCTCGGTGCGGATGTCGAGGAGGCCCAGAACCGTATGGAACAGATTGTCCTGACTGACAGGTTGATCGGTCATATCCTTCAGACAGGCGCCATCCAGATGCATCGCTTCGCGATAGCTTTCCGGCACCCACATCAGGAACGGCACCCGTGTCTGCGCCTCCGGCGCCATGAACATCGGCGCGGCGTGGAGGTATAGCCCGCCCTCCCCCAGGGATTCACCGTGATCCGAGATATACATCAACGCCGGTAGAGCATGGTCCTGCGCGTTCAGCATTGAAATCGCCTTGGCCAGGATGTGGTCGGTATAGGCGATGGTGTTGTCATAGGCGTTCACGATCTCTTCCGGCGTGCAATAGTCGAACTCGGCTGTTCTGCAATCAGGCGTGAAGCGGGCAAACGCCTCGGGGTAGCGCCTGTAGTAGGCGGGCCCGTGGCTGCCGATCATATGCAGCACCAGCACGGTGTCTTCCTTGATCGCTCCGATCTGCCGCGCCAGCGCCCCAAGAAGCGCCGCATCGCTGCATTCCCCGTCGGCGCAGGCCGCCGGGTCAAGCGTAACATCAACCTGCCGCGCGCCGGTGCGCCGGGCGATCCGCTGATCCCCGGTGTTGTTGTCGATCCACACAGGCTGCACCCCGGCATGATCCAGTACATCCAGAAGGTTCTCCTGCCCCATGAAAGCGCGGTGGCTGTAGTCACTCCGGCCCAGCGCGGAGAACATGCAAGGCAGCGACACCGCCGTCGATGTTCCGCAGGACGAGGTTTCGCTGAAATTGAGGAGATCAAGCCCCGCCAGCTGCGGCGTGGTGTTCCGCTCATACCCATTCAGCGCGAAGTTCTGCGCGCGGGCGGTCTCTCCGGCGAAGATCACCAGCAGAACCGGTTTTTTTGCCGCCAGCAGGTCTTCCCCCTTGGCTGCATCCTGTCCCAGCGGTGCGACCTCTGTGTTGCTGGCCCGGATTTCCATCTTGGCGTAGCGGGCGATGGCGCCAATGGTGGCGCCGGGCTGGTAGCTGCCCATCAACTCGTGATGCTCTCGGATGACCGAGGCATTTGCCTTGAGGTTGACGAACAGGAAACCGAACGTCATCGCGAAGCTTGCGACAGCAGTCAGCGGCAGCTTCCACAGGATATGCCGGAACTTCGGATAGGTGATGCGCGGCCAGAACAGCAAGGCGGCGGGCAGCACGCCAGTCAGCCCCATGTAACGCAGATAGGGCAGCGTGATCAGTTGCCGGGATTCCGCATAGGTGGTGTTCATCACGTTCTGGATCATCAACTTGTCGATCATGATGCCCAGGTGCCCCTGATACCATGAGGCCGCCGCCGCCAGCAGAATGAGAATGGCAGCCACCGGGCGCTGCACGCGCGGCCAGCTGAACGGGCTAAGGGTAAAGAACGTCAGCATCCAGACCGCAGCCCCGAACAGCACGACATTCATCGGCGCGCCCTCGAACAGCGTCGAGAGATGCCGCCAGAACGCCGCGTTGAAGGCCACCAGCATATAAGTGGCGACCAATATGTTGAGCATCGTCGGCGACAACTCCGGTCGCCTGACCTGTGGCAGGCGGGCGTTCAGCCTTCTGGCTGCATCGGCAAATCGTCCATGCAAGGGGCATACCTCCGGTAAAATATATCTGGTCTGGGCCGTCTTCAGCTGCTGTCGCCAGGGACGCTTCGTTGCCTCGATCACCGGAAATCTCCGGCCATTGCGGTTGGCGCGGGGCGGACGAAAGAACTGATGACAAGCCTCTGCCTGCGCCACCGGATGCCGCAGCAAGCTTTCAGTAACCTTACATCTCTCCGGGTCGGCCGAAACGCGCCGGGCCAGGACCGTCATGCTTCTGTCAATTAGCTGCGGTACCTCTGGCGCCACGCGCAGCAGCACGGGCGAGCACGATGAAGTACCGCACCCTCTTTCTGTCTGACATCCATCTGGGTACCCCGGGGTGCCAGGCCGAACTGTTGCTGGACTTCCTCAACAGTCACGACGCGGACAGCTATTACCTGGTGGGGGACATCATCGACGCCTGGCGGATCCAGCGCAAAGGCTTCCTGTGGCCCCAGGCCCATAATGATGTGGTGCAGGCAATCCTGGCAAAGGCCCATGATGGCGCCGAGATCTATCTGATCCCCGGAAATCACGACGAATTCCTGCGCTCCTACCTCGGGACGCATTTCGGCGGCATCGAGGTGGTGCAGACGGCAGATTTCATCGCCGCCAACAACAAACGCTATCTGGTGACCCATGGCGACCAGTTCGATTCCGTAGTGGTCAATGCAAAATGGTTGGCCCACCTTGGAGACCGGGCCTACGATTTCATGCTCTGGCTCAACACCCGCATCAACCGGCTGCGGCATCTTTGGGGCGGGCAATACTGGTCCTTGTCCAAATGGGCCAAGCATCAAGTCAAACAGGCCGTTAATTTCATCAGCGAATATGAAAACGTCCTGACCGCCGAGGCCCGGCGCGGTGGTTATGACGGGGTTATCTGCGGCCATATCCACAGCGCCGCCCTCCGAGATATTGGCGAGATTTCCTACGTCAACACTGGCGACTGGGTCGAGAGCTGCACTGCCGTGGCGGAACGGGAAGACGGGCAACTGGTGCTGATCGACTGGACCCGCTCGGCCCGGCGCGCCCATCACCGCAGCCGCCGGGCGCGGCGCAAGGACAAACAGTTCGAAAAAGACCGGCAACTTGAAAATGTATGATAGGTGCCCCCGATGAGCACGACCGCACAGGCGCGGCTGAATGCCGCCGTTCTGCAGGATGGCGATGCCACAACCGGACGGCTGGAGCGTCTGTTCTCGCGGCTGTTCCTGGGCCTTGTCTATCCGCAGATCTGGGAAGATCCGGTTGTCGATATGGCAGCCTTGAATATCAAGCCGGGAGACAATCTGGTCTGTATCGCGTCCGGCAGCTGCAACCTGATGTCCTATCTCACTGCAGGCCCCGCGTCGGTTACCGCCGTCGATCTGTCGCCTGCCCATGTGGCGCTGGGGCAGCTGAAACTGACCGCAGCGCGCTGCCTGCCGGATCATGCGGCGTTCTACCAGTTCTTTGCCCGAGCTGATCTGGCCAGCAATGTCGCGCTCTATGACCGCTACATCCGCCCCGATCTTGACCCGCGCACGCGGGATTTCTGGGACGCGCGGCAACCGATCCACCGCCGGATCTCCCTGTTTCAAAACCGGTTTTACCGTCATGGTCTGCTGGGGCGTTTCCTCGGCGCTGTGCATCTGGTGGCCCGCCTTGGCCGCGTGGACTTTGCGCCGCTGCTGGCCGCACGGACTCTGGACGAGCAGCAGGCGTTTTTCGATGATGAGATTGCGCCGCTGTTTGACATGTGGCTGGTGCGCAAACTGGCCGGGTTCCGCGCCGCCCTGTTCGGCCTTGGCATCCCCCCGGCCCAGTATGACAAGCTGGCCGCCGACGGTGGCGGCGACGTCCTGCCGGTGCTGCGCGAACGGGTGCGCAAGCTGATGTGCGATTTCCCGATCCGGGAGAATTATTTCGCCTGGCAGGCCTTTGCCCGGCAATACGACCCCGCCCCGGATGGATCCTTGCCCCCCTACCTGAGCCGGGAGAACTTCGAGGCTCTGCGGCAGAGTGCAGACAACGGACGGATCGTGAACCGCTCCCTCACCGATCTGCTGGAGGCAGAGCCGGACGAGAGCAAGGAAGGCTACGTGCTGCTGGATGCGCAGGACTGGATGAATGATACGCAGTTGAATGCGCTATGGGCGCAGATCACCCGCACGGCGAGGCCGGGAGCACGGGTGATTTTCCGCACCGGCGGCAGCGCTGATATCCTGCCCGGCCGGGTCAGGCCCGATCTTCTGAACCAATGGGCCTATGACGCCGAAGCCTCGGCCAAAGGCACGGCAGAGGATCGTTCGGCCATCTACGGCGCCTTCAACCTCTACCGCTACAAGGGGCCTTCCCATGTTTGATTCAGCGCCCGATACCCACGCTGATCTGATGGATCAGACCTATCGCCATCAGCGGGTGATCTATGATCTCACCCGCAAATACTACCTGTTCGGGCGTGACCGGTTGATTGCGGCCCTCGCTCCCAAGGAAGGCGCGCATATTCTGGAGGTGGCCTGCGGCACCGGGCGCAACTTGCATCTGGCGTCCCGCAAATACCCGCATTGTGCCTTTTACGGGTTGGATATCTCTTCCCAGATGCTGCTGTCGGCACAGGCGAAATTGAAAGACCGGGCACAGCTGGCTCAGGCAGACGCCTGTGATTTCGACGGCGCCGAGCTGTTTCAGCGCCCCCGGTTCGACCGGGTCTTTGTCTCCTACGGGATTTCGATGATCCCGGACTGGAAGACCGCCCTGCGCATGGCGGCCGCGCATCTGAGGCCCGGCGGTGAACTGCATGTGGTGGATTTCTCGGATCAGTCCGGATGGCCCGACTGGTTCGAAGCCTCCCTGCGCCGATGGCTAGCGAAATTTCACGTCAGTCCGCGGCTGAACCTTGAAACCACCCTGCACAGGATTGCCGCAGAGACCGGCGGCACGGCAGAGCATCGCCAGCTTTACCGCGGCTATGCGCAGTACGGCGTGCTGCGCAGGCCGCGTTGACCTGAAAGTCAGCCCCCAGCCCGGCCCCTGGGCCTGCTGCGGGCCGCTGTCGCGGTCGGGCAGCACTGGTGGGAAACCCATCACAGACAAGGCATTCCGGGTTGCACAAATGGTTGTCACCGCGGCGATGCCGCGCCCCAAAGAAGCAGACTTCGCTGAGCAAGCACCACAGGCTGAGATCCAGAGATTCACCCAATGGGGCCAATTGACGTGGATCAACGCGCATATGCGGTAGGCCGCATATACATGCGTCATGCAAGAGATACTTAACGCCATTTATGACTCGACCCGCCGCGCCGCCCTCGCCATCGTTTGGGACGGCGGCGAGCACTGCGTCTGTGAGTTGATGGAGCGGCTTGATGTAAGCCAAAGCCGCATGTCGCGACACATGAAGGTGCTGCGCGAAGCTGGTCTGGTTATCGACCGGCGAGACGCTCAATGGGTCAGGTATCGTCAGAACCCGAATATCCCGGCAGAAATCGCGGCTGTCATCTCTGCGGTCTTGCTGGCGGAAAACTCTCTCGAACAGGAGATGGCATGACCACAGATACCCAAGGACTCCCCGCGAAGCATGCGGCACCGGATTGGCTGTGGTATGCGGCTGTTATCGGTGCCGCGGTCGTTGGCTGGCTGGTATACGGGCAGTTGATCCCGTTTTCTGAATGGGTCACCAGCCTTTTGCCCGTTGCCCGTGACAGTCACACCGGCGAGGCGATCGCCTTCTTCGTATATGACGTCCCCAAAGTGCTCCTCCTTCTTACCGGCATCGTCTTCGTGACGGGTGTCCTGCGTAGCTGGTTCAGCCCCGAAAAGACGCGTACCATCCTGGCTGGCAAGCGGGAGTTCTTCGGCTATCCGCTGGCCGCCTTTCTTGGTGTTCTGACACCGTTTTGTTCTTGCTCATCCGTGCCCCTTTTCATCGGTTTCGTCTCCGCAGGGGTTCCCTTGGGCGTGACGTTTTCGTTCCTGATTGCCGGTCCGATGGTCGGCCCGGTCGGACTTGGGCTGCTCTATGCTCTGGTGGGATGGAAAATCGCCACGATCTACCTTGTATTCGGTTTCACGATCGCAACCGTCACCGGCTACGTGATGGGAAAGATGCGACTGGAACGCTATCTGCAGGACTGGGTGCGCGACCTGAATGCAGGTCCTGTTGGTGCCCTCCCCGAGGAGACGGTTACTTTCGTCGACAGGTTGAAAACCGGCGCAGAGCAAGTCCGTGAAATTGTCGGCAAAGTCTGGATCTGGGTGCTGATCGGGATCGGAATTGGCGCGCTGATCCACGGGTATGTCCCCGAAGCGATGATGCTGAAAATCATGGGCGGTGAGGCATGGTGGTCAGTGCCGGCGGCGGTCGCCTTGGGCGTGCCGATGTACACCAATGCCGCCGGTGTCATTCCCATAGTCGAGGCACTGCTTGGCAAGGGCGCGGCCCTTGGCACGACGCTTGCTTTCATGATGTCGGTGATCGCCCTGTCGCTGCCCGAAATGATAATTCTAAAACAGGTGCTGACCCTGCGGCTGATCGCGATTTTTATCGCCATTGTTGCCGCCGGTATTCTCGCCACTGGCTATCTGTTCAACTTCCTTCTGTAAACGCCCCCATAGATCCGCTCTTGAAAGGACATCCCGTGAAATCTGTCAAAGTCTACGGTCCCGGCTGCAAGCGCTGTGAAACCACAGAGAACATGGTCCGCGACGCAGCAGCGAAACTGGGCGTTGAAATCACCCTCGAAAAGGTGACGGACGCGAAATCCATCGCAATGGCAGGTGTCATGTCGACACCCGGGCTCGCGGTGGACGGCAAGCTTGTCCATGTGGGCGGACTTCCCGACCCGGCCAAGCTGGAGCAATGGCTAACCGCCTGAGCAGCCGGATCTAAGCTTTAGCAGCCAATTTGCCTGGACACCGCGGACGATGCGCCAAGTCAACAGTCGCAAACCGGACGCAAAGCCAGTCGCAACGGGCTGGTGGTTTCCCGCCGTTGCGGAGGCTGGCATGGGGCATCTCGCCAAAGGTGTAGTACACGTGACGTCCTCTGTGCAGCTCACTGAGGGCAGCCGTCCGATCAATCTGGCGCCCCGCGCACAATGCAGCTTTTATCCTCCCGCAGCGGTGTGGTTGCCGCCCGAACCAAAGGTACAGGCTATTGCGTCCCGAAGTCGCTACTTTCCGTTGAGCAATGCGGTCTGGTTTATCGAGATCGTTCCTGGCGTCAGATAACTGGGCAATTCTGGTGGCAGTAATACCGAAAGGGTTTGCAACCTTTTGCAGGTACGTTCCCGTGCTTCCAGAAGATGAAATTCCAGTAAGGAGGCCGCGGCGGCTGCATCATTGCGCGCCAGAGCTTCAAGAACCGCGATGTGTTCTGAAATGAGACGGCTGGTCCCCGGCGACCGACCAAGAAGCAGGCGGAACATTTCATTGATTGCCAAGACCAGGCGCGATTTTTGAAGGGTCTTGAGCAAGTGGTCGTTGCGGCAGCCAGACAGCGCCTGCACATGCAAGGCATTTTCCATTTCAGAAATGTCCTCTGCGTCCAGATCCCCGTCTTGGCGGTCCAGCTCCCGTGCCCGCGCCAAGGCCCGTTCAATGTGGCTTTTTTCGATATGGGGCGCCGCCTCTGCCAGCGCCACAGGCTCCAGCAGGATGCGCAACTGATAGTGATTGCGCACGTCCAGAGCGGTCAGAACCGGCAACACCCATTTGGAGCGCTCATTCTTCTCTACGATGCCGGAACTGCGGAGTTGCGAGAGCATATCGCGGACGACCGAGCGGCTGACGGAAAAGCGCTCGGTGAGCTTGCTCTCGTTGATTTGCAGAGGGCCGAAGGGAAGGGCGCGGATCAGCTCATCGCGCAGGACTGGCAGGATCTGATCAGGGTTGGACAGCGCTCTTGGAACGCTGCGGCTTGCTGTTGAATCGAACAGGGCCTGTTCAATCGAATCCCGACGGGGCGGGACAGAAGAATCAGTCCCGACCAGAAAGCCCCGGCCTTCGAAGCGGGTGATCATTTTTGCAGAATGGAGCTCGGCAAGCGCCTTTCTGATCGTGGTTCTGCTGGTGCCGAAATGCCGGGCCAATGGCTCTTCGGTCAGAACTTGTCCGGTTTCCAACCGCCCAGCCTCTATGGCGTCTTTGATCGCTTGGGAAATCGATATGTATCTGGGAATTATGGACAAATTTCAAACTTCGCTTTTGCGTTCTGTTTCGGATTCCAGCCACTCAACTGACATGCGCCGAGCCCCTAATCCCCAACTGCAACCTATCTTAGGCCGCTGCACTGGGAAACAAAAGGCTTCCCTTTCTTTAAAATGATTTTATGAATACCAAAGATCATTATAATGCGGGAGGACACGAAATGGCATATTCAGAAGCGGCGGCGCAGCCCCCGAGGGCGGATGAACAATCGCATCTGTTAGAAGCTTCAATCTTGCCGGTCTGGCTCAATCAGCGGACCATTGGTGGACTAGGCTACGTGTGGATCTGGATTGGTATGGCGGTCATTATCGCGACCTTCCAACTCGGTGCGGGCGGGGTTGCCGGATTGCCTCTGACGACGGTGATCGGAACCATTTTCCTTGCCAATCTTGTGCTTGGTCTGGTGATGGCGCTGACGGCAGACATCGGCACCGAGCATGGCATCAGCTTTGCGGTCTATCTGCGGGCGCCGTTCGGCACCGTCGGCACTCACCTGCCTTCGGTCACCCGCGGCATCGTGGCGGCGGCCTGGTTCGGCATCCAGACCTACCTCGGAGCGCTCGCGCTGAACGGCATCGTGTCCTATCTGGGCGGCTTCGACAGCTGGGTCTTCTGGTATGTCGCCTTTGGTCTGATCCAGATCATCAACACCGCGATGGGCATCCGGGCCGTGCAACTACTCGCCAGTATTGCAGCGCCTGCGATCATCGCGATCTCGATCTGGATGTATTACACCCTCGAAAGCGTCGCTTCGGCGAGCGGCCATAACATCTGGACCTTTGCCGGTGACGCGGAAATGAGCATCGTTGCGCTCTTCGTGGCCAATATGGCGTTCTGGTCGGCGCTGGCGGTGGATATCCCCAATATCACCCGCTTTCTGAAGACGAATGGCGGCGAGAAAAGCTTCTTCCGTCGCAACCGCAACATCTTTGCGGCGCAGTTCATCGCCCTGCCGGTGGCGCAGAGCTGGATCGCGCTGATCGGGGCGGTTTCCTTTATCGCGACTGGAGACTGGAACCCGATCAACGTCATTCAGGCGCAGGGCACCGGGGTGACGCTGGTCGTGCTGCTCGCGATGGTCATCCTCGCGCAGTGGTCTACCAACACCAGTGCAAACCTGATCCCGGCCGCGCTGACCTTTGTGAACGCTGGCGCGCCGCGCATCACCTATACGATGGGCATCGTGATTGCGGGTATCGTCGGCACGCTCACCATGCCCTGGCTGATTCTGAACCACCTGTTCACCTATCTCGGCATGTATGGCGCGATGCTGTCTGCTGTCGGTGGCATCATGGTCTGCGACTATTTCCTGATCCGGGGTCGCCGCCTGAACGTGCCGGACCTGTACCGCGAAGATGGCCAGTTCCGTTACTTTGGCGGCTGGAACCCGGCGGGTCTGATCGCCTGGGCCGTTGGTGGCGGGCTGGCGCTGTATTTCATCCAATACGCTTATGTCGTCGGCTTCCCGGCTGCGATGGCGGTGTATTTCATCCTGATGAAAGCCTGGGTCCTGCCGCGTCATCAGCAGGCCGAGATCAACGACCCGGACGATGCGAAATACCTCGCGACTTCGGTGGATCTGAACTGGGTCTACACGGCGGAAAACGGCATGCAGCGGGTCAGAACCGCAGACATCCCGTCGGATGCGATCGCTCGTGAAGACCTCTAAGCCGTTCAATCGGGGCGGGGGCATATCGCACCCGCCCCTGGAGACCATCATGACATTTTTTGAAGAGCATCACTCAGCCGGGACAATGACAGTTCCGGTGACGGAACGAACGGCTGCCGCGCTGCACGCGCTGGAAGGCTGGCAAGAGACAGGCGCCTGCACCGCGATCACCGCAGAACGCGCGATGACGCAGGCCGCACAGGCCGAAGACCGTGCGTCCCGTGGTCAGGCGTTAGGGCCTCTGGACGGGATGAGCGTCCTGTGGAAGGACATTATCGACCAGACGGGCCAGATCACCACCTGCGGTTCGGCGCTGCGCAAATCCGCGCAGCCTGCGACGCAGGACGCGGCCTGTGTATCTCTGATCGAGGCCGCCGGTGGCGTATCGCTGGGCCGGACCGGCCTCTCGGAATTTGCCTTCTCGGGCCTTGGCATCAACCCGCATTTCGGTACCCCGCCCTCTGCCCTGTCAGAGACGGTGCCGCTGCTGCCGGGCGGCTCTTCCTCGGGCTCGGCGGTGCTGGTTGCGGCGGGGCTGGCCGATCTCGGGATCGGCACCGATACCTCGGGCTCCGTCCGGCTGCCTGCGGCGCTGAATGGCATCTTTGGCTTCAAGCCCAGTGCGAGCCGCTATGATCGGACCGGCGTGCACGAGCTGTCCCGGACGCTTGATACCGTTGGCACATTCGCACGGTCCTTTGACGTGCTGCGCGCAGCGGATCGCATTCTGAACACGAGGCCAGCAACCAGCCCCGACACTGCAAAGACCGAGATCCTCGATCTGTCAGAGAGCCTCGGGCCGGTCTGGGACCCGGAGGTCACTGCGGCCTATCAGGCGGCGCTGAGCCGTATGACAGCCGCCGGATGGAGCGTGCGCGCCGCACATCTGACGGCGGTGGACGAGCTGCGTGCGCTGACCGCCGCTGAGGGACCGCTGGTCGCGATCGAGGCCCGACGGAAATATGCGGACCTGCTGGCCAGCGACGAGGCCAGCAGGATTGACCCGGTGATCCGCACGCGGCTGCAGCAGGCGCCGGTCCTGAGCGACGTGGACTATGCCGGTTACCTGCAGAAACGGGAGCAGTTGATCGTGGCGGCCCGCGCCGAGATCGGCGACAGGCTGCTCGCCTTCCCCACCGTGCCCTCGCTGCGCCACCCGCTGCCGGTCTATCTGAACGACCAGAAGGCGGCGCAGGAGCTGAACGCCAGACTGCTGGCTGCGACAATGATCGGGAGCCTGCTGGACTGGCCCGGCCTCGCGGTGCCGCTGCGCGATGCAGCGGGCCGTGTCGAAGGCTCGATCCTGCTGTCCGCCGCCTCTGGCAATGATGAGGGGCTGCTGGTTCAGGCCGAGCAGCTCCTCCCTGCACTTACCCATCCAATCCTCAACATCTAAGGGAGAATGAAATGACAAAGAAAATTTTTGTCGCTTATGGCGTGGATGTCGATGCCGTTGCCGGCTGGCTCGGGTCCTATGGCGGCGAGGACTCGCCCGATGATATCTCGCGCGGGATGTTCGCGGGCGAAGTCGGCTCGCCGCGCCTGCTGAAACTGTTCGAGAAATACGGCATCAAGACCACCTGGTTCATCCCCGGCCACTCGATGGAAACCTTCCCCGAGGAAATGGCAGCGGTCGCCAAGGCAGGTCACGAGATCGGCATTCACGGCTATTCGCATGAAAACCCCATTGCGATGACCCGCGAGCAGGAGATGGCGATCCTCGACAAGTCGATCGAGCTGGCAACCGCGCTGAGCGGCAAGCGTCCGACCGGCTATGTTGCGCCCTGGTGGGAATTCTCCAATGTCACCAACGAGCTGCTGCTGGAGCGCGGCATCAAATACGACCACTCGCTGATGCACAACGATTTCCACCCCTACCGGGTGCGGGTCGGCGACAGCTGGACCAAGATCGACTACAGCCAGCATCCCGACACCTGGATGAAGCCGCTGGAGCGGGGCGAGGAAACCGACCTGATCGAGATCCCCGCCAACTGGTATCTCGACGATCTGCCGCCGATGATGTTCATCAAGAAAGCACCGAACAGCCACGGTTTCGTCAATCCGCGCGATATCGAGCAGATGTGGAAGGACCAGTTCGATTACGTCTACCGTGAAAACGACTATGCGGTTTTCACCATGACCATCCACCCCGATGTCTCGGGCCGTCCGCAGGTTCTGATGATGCACGAGCGGCTGATTGAATACATCAACAGCCACGAAGGCGTGCAATGGGCCACCTTCGACGAGATCGCAGACGACTTTAACGCACGCGCACCGCGCAAAGCGTGATCCAGACGGTGGGAGGGGCCTCCCCTCCCACCAATAAATCACCAGGCCCGGAGGATATCGGCATGTGCGGATTATGCGGAATTTTTGGCACGGATGACCACTGGAGCGCCGCCGGGTTTGAAACCAGGGCCTCGGCAGATCCGGTGCTGCGGCGGCGGGACCGGACGGCGCGGATCGCAGTGGTCAATCGCATGCTCGCCCGCAGGCGTATCCAGCTCTCGGATTGGCAGGGGCAGAGCTATATCCTGCGCAATCTGACCGGGCGGCAGGCCATTGTCAGCAATGTCACCGAGGTCTGGGCCGCGCTTGAAGCGGAGTTCGGCGGCGGGTTTGACCCGCTGGACCCGGCAAACTTCCCTGAAGCCCTCCCCGAGCCAGGAGCGCAATCATGATGCGTCGTACAGCGGTTCCCATCACCCTGCTGACCGGCTTTCTGGGCGCCGGCAAAACGACCTGGCTGGCGCGCGCGCTGCAAGATGACACCGCAGGCCGCGTCGCCGTTCTGGTGAATGAGTTCGGGGCGGTCGGCATCGACCACCTGCTGGTGGGCACCATCGCGCCGGATACCGTGCTGCTCGATTCCGGCTGCATCTGCTGCCAGATCCGCGGCGAGCTGAAGGACGCGATCCTGAACCTGATGAGCCAGGCGCAAAACGGCGAGGTGCCGCAATTCGACCGGATTGTCATCGAAACCACCGGCCTGGCGGACCCGTCGCAAATCCTGTCGACGCTGACCTTCGATCCGGTGCTGCACAATCAGGTCATCCTGCAGGACGTGGTGACCGTGGCCGATGCGCTGAACGGTGCCGCGCTGCACGCGAAACAGCCCGAGTGGGTGGCGCAGGTGGCGGCGGCCAGCACGATCCTGTTGTCAAAGACCGACCTCGTGCCCGAGGATCGGCTTCTGGACCTTCAGTTGCGGCTGGGGCTGATCAACCCGACAGCACAGCTCCTCGATGCCCAGCAGTGTCCGACCTTTGCGGATATCGCCAGCGATGGCACCAGCGCCCCCGTCCGGGCGCAGGCGCGCGCCCCCTCGCATAGCGACGGCACCGGCGCGCAGACCCTGAGCCTCAGCTTCGACGATCCGCTCGACTGGACCGGGTTTGTCATCTGGCTCTCGGCGCTTATCCACCGCCACGGCACCAATCTGCTGCGGGTGAAATGCCTGCTCAAGACGCCCGAGGGTGTCGTCCTGATCGATGGGGTCGGCCACACGTTGCATCACCCGCGTCACCTTGACAGGGAGATGCCTTCCGATCAAAGCTCGCACCTCGTATTTATCGGCCGTAACCTGGACATGACGTTGTTGCGTGCCTCGTTTGAAGCCTTTTTGAACGTGAAAACATCCTGACAGACATAAAGCAAAATGCCGGAACCACTGACATCGCCGCCTTTGCATACCAACCCACCCGTGCTGCGCGTGTTGGGAACCGGAGTGACGCTGATCGACACCGTCCTCGCCTCGGCAGAGGCTGATCTGGGTATCCGGCTTGAGTTCACCGCCTTGGACGGGATCGAAGCACAACGTCGTGGTGTACTTGCGCCAGACAGTTTCGACATCTACGACCAGTGGTTTCATGACCTTGATCTGGTCTGGCCTGCGCGTTCGCTACGGCCGATCGAGGTCGATCGGATCGACTGCTGGGACGAGATCTGGTCCTGGCCGGTGCTCCAGAGCGACCCCGACAGGACGGCGCCGCGCGGCACGCCGCGAGACCGGTTATTCGTGCAGGAAAGCGGCGAATTGGGGCCGGCAGCCTCAGGCCAGATTTCCATGCTGCCAACGGTGTATAACGCCGACAGTTTTGCTATCGTCGGAGACAGCATCGCACCCGAGCCCAGGAGCTGGGGCGATCTTTTGTCCGAGCAATGGCACGGCAGGGTCGCCATTCAGGCGGATGCAGCCATTGGCGTGCCCGATCTGCTGCTGGCCTTGCGCGCACAGGGCGAGTTTCAATGCGATAATCCCGGAAACCTGACCCTCGGAGAAATCGGAAGTTTCATCCGCCTCGTCAAACAATATCAACTGTCGGGTCATTTCGCCGGGTTCTGGACCGATAGGACGCCTGGCGCAGATGGGACCGCCAAACTTTCGACAATGTGGTGGTCGAATTACCTCGCGCAAAAGGCCAAGGGTATCCCTATCCGGATGTGCGCACCGCGCGAAGGCTATCGCGGCTGGTGCGGCGGCATGGCTTTGTCCCGGCATCTCGATCAGCGCACCGAGGACTTGGCCTACGCTTATCTGAACTGGTGGCTGTCCGGCCCCGCAGGCGCGATTATGGCGCGCAATGGTGCCTATATGGCTGCCCCCAGCGCGACGCGCGCACACCTGTCATCGGTTGAGTGGGATTTCTGGTATGGTGGCAAACCTTCCGCTTGCGAAATCCGTGACGCGTTTGGGAATGTCGTCTATCACCCCGGAGAACGCCGCGAGGGCGGCAGTTATGAAACGCGGCAAAGTCAGATCGTGATCTGGAATTCCGTAATGGAAGAGCACAACTTCCTGGTCCGCCTTTGGGATCTGATCACTGCGGACGCGCTGATATAGCGGCCCCCGTGTCTCGAAGCGGATTGCCAGAGGCGGCAGGCAGTATTGTGGAGACTTTGGGGCCATACGATACACCGGACTCTGAAAATCCGTCTGATCCTCCTGAACATGTCGAAATCTAGTTTCTGAATTGATCTGGCCCCCATTTCCATCGCCAGTTTCGCCCTCGTCGATCACCCTGGCGGAGTAGAGCCGCGGTAGGCTGCGACAAGTCATACGGTCGTTTCCATGTTTCTGAAGGGGATAAAGATACCAGTGCCCGTTAAGGAGGTCTCAAACAACCCCAGGGCGTTTTTTTAAATCTGTGTATTTTTACCTAGGACTTAGCGACATGCCAAATATTTCGCCGCCGTTCACTGCTTTGTCTTTGTTGACCAATCAATCTCTGAAGTCCGCAAACAGCCTGGCAGAACAGAGTGCGTACGACCTTACCCCTTCTCCGTTGATGGCTCGCGGCTTTCCGGGCCCATTGTTTCAGGTCAATTTCCCAAAAAATCAAAGCGCGATTGAAGACTGTCAGCGCGCCATTGTTCGATGTGGCTGTTAATCATTGTGCAGATTATAACGGGTGTCGAGGAATTGAAGCTTGTCACCGCGTCGGAAGCACTGGAACTGGTTGCGGACGAGCGCCCATTCGAATGTGATTTTCTTGGTAAAGCAATGGATACAGGATTTAGGGTCGCACAGCTTGCTAAGCCAGAGAGGTTCACACTCAGTGTGCAGCTAGCTCAGGTCATTCTGGACAGCCTAGAACACTATCAATTTGAGCACGAGATCAGGTTTGACAAGCCTATCCTGCTTAAAGGTGTGAATGGTGGTAAGCCTTATCCCGTTCTTTACATGGACACGATGCAGCATCTTTCCACAGAGCACGTGCAAATCCATGAACGACGCCTGCTTGGGCAAAGCGACGCCCCAAGTAGAGCGCAACTGCGGGAGTATTTGGACGCCTATTGTAGTGTAGTAAGCACCGAGCGCATCCGACTTCCAACTGAGCCTGGAGACTTCGCCATAGAACCGACAAAAAGTTACCACTTATACAGAGAAAAAATAGAGAAACACCTTATGGACGTGGTCGACCATAGCCAAGGTGAGCAAGCGGAAGGCGAGACTGATGGTGTGGAAACAGCGGTAAAAACTGTTAAGGTTAGAGCTCTAAGAAAAAGGGCCCTTTAAAAAGAAACAGCCTTCATGAAGTTCTCCCTTCAACGGAACGCTTCTAGACAACACCTGACGCAGTCCCAACCCCAAAAGACCATATTATTTCGGAAATTGAAAAATCACATATCAGGAGCCGAGCGAGAGACCTCCTGTGTCATCAAAGAGCAATTTGACCCCCGCTCAAAAGGCACCGCAGTTAAGGTAGCAGGAATAATTTGCATGGATAGCGCCCTTCTAAACATCTGGAGAGAGAACGGAGCCTTTTTGCGGTATGGAGACGCTAAAGCGCTCTTCTTGATGAGTGTGAGTATTGCAGCTCTGTTCTCGTTTTTAAGACACACTCTAATCGCACCTGGTTCTGACTGGGCACAGATTTCGTATATTTTCGACGCAGATATGGGCCTGCATTCTTGGCTGACAGTTTTGTCATTTTCATTTTCGGCTCTAGTTTCACTCCTTGTAATTGCACCCACTCTTTCAGACAGAATGATACGTGTCACATTTTTTAATACCTTGGGGCAATGCCTGCAGAGGGGACCAATTCAAAGAGCTGAACTCGGCTTTCTCACATTTAGGGATATAGCAAAGCACTCAGATGCAGACGAGTATGTCGACCGTCTGAGAGAACTCGACGTTCTCAATAGGGACGCTGATGAGAAAAATGAGAATTTGGCCCGGCAGGTTTGGGTGATCTCCAGAATTGCGTATGCGAAATTTTCCGCTGTGAACTTGTCCCTATTGTCTCTGGCGATTGGGTTTTTCTTTTCCCTTTGTGCGGCATAGTAAAAGAGAGTTCAGCTCGGACTAACGAACCTATCCGCTTTTCAGGCAGAGATCTCGTGTTCCGTGATTTTCCTTAATCTTTAGTCCCTGGTCGTAAGCTCCGGAACTAGGACAAAGTCCGGGCCCGTGACGGCTGCCCCGTGGGGCAAATTGGTGACTATGGACATGCCCTAGCTAACTGCCCGCGGCTGCCCAGGATTGTCAGGTTGGGCTTCCGCAATACACACAAGTTGGCTTGCCCAAAAGGAACCAAACTGAACCAACCGCAATTCTTCAAATTTCACTGGAGTTGAATCTGGGTAAGCGCCGTCTCAACCCCACATTGCTGCTAATGGCTTCGGCTGCGATGTGATCTCCATCTCATGATGGGGAGTGCGTTTCGCAATGTGCGCTACAAATTCGTTTCTCAAATCTCTGGG
>NZ_JAXGFR010000024.1:0-43607 GCF_041008775.1 Pseudophaeobacter sp. C1-32P7
GCACGTTTGCACTGGTCACAACCTCTGTCCATTCGGACCACGCGGAGCCATCATTGGCACGGATACGCTCGAACGTACGCACGTTGCCAGGGGTTCCCGTTGAGGCATAACCGTAAATGGCACGCTGCAATACGGCGGCATCACTATAGATGCTCTGGGAAGTTACCCACGCAAATGGCCCGGGGTTCTCAGACGGCCATGTGCCGGGGTTGCTGGTTGAGACAAGCCCCAGATCACCAGCCACAGCCTGGTCGATATTGTACCCGTCGCCCGATGATTTATAGATGCCAAAACGGCTCAGCGCGGCGGCTCCGGCCCCCTCCATCCGTACCAATTTACCGTCACCATCGGTATCAGATGCCGTACTTTGTACCGCCGCCCCACTGGCCACCCCGTCGGTCAGCCGCAGTTGCTCAACGGCACCGGCCACCAGGGCAAGGATGTTTGCTCCAGGGCGTAAAATGCCGGTGTCACGATCCGCATCAAAGGCCATTCCGGGCGCGGCCAGTACTCCGTCCAGAAAACGGCCCTGACCAACCGTGTCATAGACGCCCTGATAGTTCGCAATCAGCGCCTGCAGGGTTGCCGTCAGATCCGCGCTCAACGAATTCGTCGGGAAGGCCGCATAGCTTTGCGCTGATGCATTCGCGCCGAGGTAAGGCGTTGCCAGGGTGATCTCTGTGGCGCTGTCAACGGTCAGGATCTCATAGATGCCCTGATCGGGACCAACAAAGCCCCACCCCGTCTGCAGCGCGCCGAACCAGCTGGTGCCGGTGCCGGTGACTGTGGTGGAGCCGTTTGTGACGGCCACCGTGCCTGTTTTTACCCATGCCATGTTACGTTACCTCGTATAGTTTCCAGTGGATTTTGCCGCCCTTGGTGACTTCCCCGGAACGGGTCAGGGCGCTGATGCCCTTAGCCCACAGCTCGATCCGCAGATAAAGCTGTTGCGGGCCGGACCAGCGGGCGAAAGGCTGGACCTCAACCTTACAGCCCCAGAACTCATTAGTGCCGCTTATCCCGCCGGGTGCCGTGGCCTGCCCGTCAAAGGCGGCATAAGCGATGTAGGTCTTGTTCGACGCCATCCAGACCTGATTGACCGGGACCTCCAGACCCGTCTCCACCAGGTCCCAAGACGTAACCTGATAGAGGCCGTTCGCCGGGTTCACGGTGATCGGCCCGCCGGTCCAGAAGCTACCCTCTGCGGCGATGATATTGCGGCTTATGACGGGACCAGCGGCCTTGATCTTGCCGGTATTGAAATTCATCCGCAGCCCACTGGTGGGGGTGCCGTCCGCGTCTTGGGCATAGTTGTCGCTCTGGATGATGTCCTCGATCTGGGCGCGTCCGATGGCGGCGCGGCCCAGAAAGACGTCTTTGATGTAGACGCCCGCCGGGTAGGTGATCCCATCAATGACACGGGGCGTCGTGTAGACCGCAAAGGGCACGGTCCGGTCGTTGCCATCGGGGGCAACAATGGCGAATTTGTCGGATACAAAGGCCACCTCGGAGGCCGCAGTACCGTTATCATCCAGATCCGAGCGTAGCACCATGCCAGAGACCACGCCGTTATTGTCGATCCGCAGGGTGTATTCTGCGCTGATCCCGTCGATGCTGGTCAGCGCCTGACTGATCGAGGAGGAATTCTGCCCGACTGTCGTTGACAGCGATGTGAGAGACGTTGCCTGGGCGAAAATATTACCCTCTGCATCAGTGACGCGGGCATCCAGCGCCTGCACGGCACCGGCATTTCCCGCCACATTGCCCTCGGCAGTGGTGACCCGAGCCGACAGATCCACCAAGTCCTGCGACAAGGTGACCAATCCGGTTTCATTATCGGTGACCTGCGTCGTCAGCGAGGAGATTGCCGTCGCCTGACCGGAGATATTTCCTTCTGCGCTGGTCAGACGCGCATCCAGCTGGACCACATCGCTGGCAATGGCCGCTGTTTCCGAGGCGCGAACTTTCCGCTCGGCCTCGATCAAGGCCATATTCTCATCAATCGCAGCACCCAGCGAGAAAGTCACCGCTGCCCGAGCTTCGCGTTCATCATCGACACGGGCGTGCAAATCCTGCGTTGCATATGCCAGATCCTGCCGTGCGGACTCGCGATCCTCGTATGCCTGCAGGAGCGCCCCAAGGGTCGCAATGTCGGCTAGATCAGCAGCATCCTGCAGGGCGCGGCTATCTGCGACCGTTTGGCTGATCTGCGGCCCATCCAGAGTGCTGATCTGCACCTCTGCGGTTTCCAGACGTGAGGCATAATCATCAAATGATGCCTGATCGACCTTGAAGGTGATCGCCTCGTTGAGCGCGTCAATATCCGCCACAGCCTCGGTCAAACTCACCGACAGCCCATCGACCACGGTTTGGCTTGCCTTCAGCTCCAGCGCCGCCTCAACCGCGTCCAGATCAAGCGTCACCTGATTGACCTGGACCTGCAGGTTGTCGAGGAGTGGAACTTGTGTGGGGTCCAGAACCGCCTCGGAGACCCGCTGATCCACATATGTCTGCGTAGCGGACAGGGCGATATTTGCTTCGGCAGCATTCAGGCGGATTTCGGTCTCGCTGATCCGCTCGGCTTCCTGCTCCAGCGCGTAGATCCGTACCGTGCCGGTATCCGGGTCAACAACGATCCCCGCGTCAGCCATGCGCCCGTCCACATCTGAGATGCGAGAAATCGCCCACAAGACCTGATCCCCGATCACGGCCAATGCCTCGGCGGCGCTGCGCTGATCAACCGACTGCAATTGCAAGTCACGGTTCAAATTGGCCACAGCCGCGTCAATTGGCTCGATGCGCTCTGCGATCACATCGGCGTCCAAAGAACTGGCTATGCTGGTTGCGTCATCCTGGATTGCATCCAGCGCAGCCTGATCAAGATCGCCAAGACCGAAACGCACCGCGCTGGTGACAGCCGTATCCCATGCCGTCCACTCCCCACCCAAGCGCGAAATGACCCTCATTTTTGCGCGGTACTCGGTCACCGGAAGAATGCCCGCCGAAATGATGAACTCACCGCTTTCCGGGTCCGCCACCGTCCCCGAAGCAACCGGCGTCCCATCAGCTAACTGCAAACGCCATTTCAGCACATCTGTTTCCGCCAGTTGCGCAGCGTCCCACACGAGGCGAAGGCCAGGGCGGCGGGCCAATGCGGCGCCATCTACCAGACTGAAACTCAGAAGGTTAAAACCGGAAACTGTTCGCGGCGCTGGCAGTGTCACCAAGGGGCTTGGATCGGTGATTTCGACCTCATCGACCTCTGGGGACCATGCGAAATCACCGCTGTCACGCTCACGTATGGCTACGGTCTGAAAGCACGTCACCAGATCGTCGGTAATCTCGCCAACCTCAAACACCTTGGCATCGTACCCTTCGCGGGCGCTGGTCCAGCCCACTGTGTCCAGCGGCTCCAGGATTGCCGCATCAGGCGGAAGCGTCAGGCTGTGGCGGCGAAAACGGCGTTCATCCTCGATCCACGCCTTGGCTAGACGCTGCGCCTGATTGCCGGAAAACACGGCAGGCAGGTCCACAGACGCCACCAGCTGTCGCCCACCGTCCTCGACCTCCCATTCGGCATTGTACCGCGGCGGCGCATCACGCGTCTCCCAGAGAGAGGCAGGCGACGGATGCGAAACATGGATGGCATTGTGAACACCATCAAGGCCCGGATAAGGCGCAAGGTTCTGGGGGTGGTCTGCAGAAATGTCGTCGTCAGTGAAGAAATAGACTGGCAAGGCGGGCGGCCCAACCCGCACCTTGTAGACGCCGCCCATCTCCGCAATCTCACCGCTGCATGCCTTCAGCAGTTCGTCAATGACTCCAGCAGGCTCTTGGTCAAGGGACACCTCTAGGCCCGCACGGTACTGCGTCACGGTTCCGCCGCTCTTTCGAGGCACCGCCAGATCACACTCGTTCATCGCTGCGAACCAGTTATCGAGCGGCAGATCATCTGCAGCCACACCACCACCCCAGCGATGTCCATCCGGCAGGGTGACCCCACGCAGGATGTTGTATACCATCACGATCGGGTTCTGACTGTGTTCCCATGTGCTCGGATCGTTCCAGCGATGGGCACCGGCTCCCCCAACAGAGCCATCCTTTCGAGGGTCATATAGGGGAATGCCAAGAACCTCGAACCGAACTGCTGGCAGCTGATTGAATAGTTTTCGATTATAGGCAAAGGAAACGACTGCATAGGCTACGCCCGTTCCCACCATGTCCGCAGACCAAGGGCGATCAGGGTGATCGCTGTAATTTTCCATCATGTAGGCGTCGGCTTCTGTTTGCGTGCCGTCATGCCATGTCATGAAGAAATACGGGCCATCATCATCGATCATCCCGCCAACATCGTGCGCCCCTGCTGCGGCGCTCGACGGGTATTGCTGGATAAGGACCCCTGAATCCTCCAAATCTGTGATATATTGTCCGCCAACCATTATGCGCGACAACTGCACACCGGGAATATCTGAGACGTCCACTACATAGGTTAGCCACTCGTTTGGGACTGTGCCGCTGTTTGGGTGGGAATATGGCGGCGCCACCATGTTACCGGACGTTGCATATTTCCCCAGAATGAAAGTCTGCGGATTGGTGCCGCCAGTGGTCGTGGTTTCCGTCTTGATCCCGGCATGACGCGGCTGGCCCGGCTTTTTAGCCAGGGCGGAAGACAAAGCCGTCAAGGCAAGCGAAAAAGCCGTCCTGACGATGAAGGCAGCAGTTGTGGCGCTGACAGCAAAGGTGCTGGCAACCCATGCCGTGATCGGGTCCGCCGAGGCCGCTACCGGTGCCAGCATCGCAACCACCAGGACGGCACAGAAGGTTGTTCGGTCCTTCATACTTTGAAAGCCCTCTTCATTCGCATACGGCTGACAATTCCGAGGCCGCTGGGATGCATGACGTAGACAGCGGCGCCCTGGATGACCCCTAGCGCCGCCCCAGTTCCCTCGGCCGGTATCACCGCCAGGTCACCGACCTGCGCCAAGGCTGGCGGAACTTCCGCGAAATAGGACGCAGCCAATGCGAGGTGATCGGCGAATCCTGCGGATTTCAGCGCGGCTTGACCATCCTCAAGACGGCGGTAGGTGCCGCGCCACTCTGCCGCCAGATCGGCGCCAGTCATAGCCTCCACCGCACCGGCCGCGAACAACGCGCAGTCGTTTTGGCCGGGTCGGAATGGGCTGCGGGCTACCCTCTGGACATAGATCTCCAACCGCTGGCGCCAATCGGGCAAGCGGTGCAGTGCCTCAGAATCAGACATTGTCATCGTCCCAGATATTCGGTGTTGCTTGCTTCTTCAGCTTCGGTGGCTGGCTCCGCTGCCTCAGCTGGCGGTGATACCTTCAGCTCGCCCCAGTAGACAGGAACAGAGCCAGAAATATCACCGTAGATCCTGAACTTGTCTCCACCGCGCGCCTTGTGGCTCTGGTGGGATTTCTTGGAGGCCAGAGTGCGGGTCAATGCGCGGGTTTCGCTAACGACAGAAACTATGCAGGCAGGCGTTCCGCCGGGTTCAGCGCGCGGAAACTCAATGCCGTTGACCATACCACGGAACACCCGGCGCGGGGCGCCTGCCAGCTGGCGTGTTTTCGGGTCAAACAGCGCCCGGTGCATCTCGACCGGTGCAAACCTGGTGTCATAGGCCTTAACCAGATTTTCCACTTCCGGGGCAACGGCAGACAGCTGCAGCTGATGCTCACGCACAGATAGCCCAGATCCCGCGGTGATCGGTTCGGCCTGCAGCAGACCTCCAGCCCCGAGATAGCTGCGCATGTTTCCGTCAATATCGACGGTCAAATCCTCTTCAGCGCTGCACAGCCCTATAGTCTCAACAAGGCCGGATGACATATTGCGCGCCTCGATCCAGACGAGACGATGCGAAACGAGCCCACCACGGGCGGCAAGCAGAGCGTACGAAGCAGCCTCAAAAACGCGCATGCCGTGTCACCTCAGAGATTGGCGGAAGCGAAACGAAACACCATGCAGCATCCGTTGTTGTTTCTCGCCGTAGTTGACGGAATTCGGAACAATGACGGCCTTGCAATACGGCTTTACCAGTTCAGCAGGTTCGTTTGCGGCAATGGTGCCCCTGATATGCGGCCCAACCTGCAGCGCGCCGGTAGATCCCGCCACAACGACCTTGCCTTCGATGAAGCGGTGCAGGGCGTATTTCCCATCATAGGTCCAGCTGATCAGGTCGTTCGGGCTAATGACGTAGCCATCGGGCAACCCGGAAATCTGAACCGTGCTGTCCGCTGCATCGTAGGTCGCAACAACTGGGTTGTATCCGGCGAGGCCGCTGCCAGTTGGATCATATAGTGGCCCCGACCGGTCTGGATCATATGCAAAGAAAGACGCCCCAGGGCTATCAAGCGCCTGCAGCATCGGTATAATCTCGCTTGCTTGATACGCGTCCAGTGGCCGAAGCGATATGCTCCCTTCCCAGTATGTCGGGGCGACCTCTGCGCTGAGGATTTCCCCGCCAGTGAGGCCGGTGATTTGCCGTTGATCCTGCGGCTCGAAACGCGCCTTGGTGATGAGGCGGTTCAACTTCCCCATGAAGATGTTGCGGCTCAAAGGAAATAGCAGAGGCATCAGCGCACCTTCCTTGGGTCTTTTTGCAGTTGCCTGAATGACTGCGGCAGAACGGACCTGTCATATTGCTGGATGCCGCTGCGGGTGACCCTGGTGGCAACCCCTTCCGCCCGGGTGTCGATCCGCGCGTCAAGATCGTCTGTCAGGCGCACGTCAACAAGAACGCGTCCGGACGCGCCATTTCCGCCTGCAGCCTTGACCCCGAGTTTACCATTGACCCGCGCCAGCGGCATGATCGCTTCCGCTCCATCCTCACCCATCAGCCCGGTTCTTCCGCCTGCCATCGGGAAAAACGTCGGCCCGCCGACGACGCCACCGTTCGCAAATGGCGTGACCGATCCGCCCTGGAACACATTGCCATTCGCGTTAGCGCCGCCAAACAAGAACGATGCGGCCTCTCCGAAGAAATCACTACCTCCGATCAGGCTCTTGAACGCGGACTGTGCCGCCATGCGGGCAAGATCGGCGATAAGGGCCTGAACAGCCTCACGACCGCTACCGGCCCCAGTCACCAGGGCGGTGAAAGCATTCGTGAAACCGCTCTCCAGCCGCTTTGCCATGCCTTCCGCCGCACCTGCAGCATCATTCAACGCCTCGACCGCACGGTCACGAACCTCTGTGGTGATCACCTCTGGGAATTCGCGGTGCAGCCGCTCGATGCGCTCTAGTTCCGCAGCATACCGCTCAGCTTCCGTTCTGGTGTCGTCATAAAGGCGCTGCGCCTCCCGCAGCCCCTTGGAGACACTTGATCCGCCACCTCGGCTCTTGGTGAGGTCTGAAATGATATCATCGATGCTTTTGTAATTGAGGTCGCTGGTATAATCGTCGTTCCCAACGCGGCGCGGGTCTCCACCGCGCCCACTGTATTCTTTGCTGTCCTGAAAGTTGATCCTGTTCTGCAGCGCAAGTGCGGCGGCCAGCTCTTCCTTAAGCCGTTCCGCCTGATCTGCCCCGGCGCTTATACCACTCGCAAGGTCAATTTTTGACAGCTGCAGCGCCTTGATGGCGACTTCCACAATCTGCTCGCGGAACCTTTTCCCCTCATCGGTGGCCTCGCGCTCTGTACCGACCACCGCCTCCAAGTATGTAGATACATCAGACCACGCTTGCGCCTGCTGATCAGCGCCCTGCGCGGCCCCAGCGGCGGCAATCTGCGCGGCCAGCTCTCGGGCCTGATCGGCGGTTACACCGAACATCTCGGCAATGTCGCCAATACTGCCCCGAACTTCCCTTAAGCTGGCCAGCTTCGCGTTAATCTCATCAATGCGTCGATCCGCTTTCGCAAATTCTTGGTCGGACTTTTTGTAGGCTTGGTTCAATCCTTCCAGTTCCCGCTCGTAGCTTGCGACAGCCTCCTCAAGTTCACGAACCTCCTCAGGAGGGACGCCGAACAAGCCCTTCACGCCAATCTTTCCCCCAAACTTCTGTCCCACATCCGTAAGGGCGGAAGATGCGCGGATCGATGCGATTTGGCGGTTAATCTCGAAGATTGCCCGCGCCTCGTCGGCCAAATCACCGTAGTTTTTCAGAAGGTCTGTTCCGGATGTTGCGGAAAGCTCCTGCGCTGACTTCACTGCCGAAATGCTCTCCTTGAGAGACTTCATCTTGTCGTCAAGCGTCTCTGCGGCATCGCCGATGTTGATCAGCACACCGGCCACAGGGAGGCCCAATGCGGCCACCGTGCCCAGAAGCGGGCCAATCAGCCCCAACGGGCCGCCAAGAGCAGCGAATCCGCCAAACAACTGCGGGAGCTGCTGGCCTAGCGCGCGGCTTGCACTGGTGCCGCCCTGCATCTGCACAGCAATATCCCCGATCTGGTTGGCGGTATTTTGCAACACGAAACGCCCCTGCCCGCCCACACTGGAGAGCCGCTGCAGCCCCGAGGCCGCACGGTTGGAGTTCGCGGTGATCTTGTCGCCAGCCCGTTTCCATGCCCGCTCTGACCGAACAGCAGATGACTCGGCGGCTTTTCTCCCCCCCTCCATCTGGCGCTCGAACTTGCGCAGGCTGGCCTCCATGCGGACCAGCAGGGTATCTTCGACAGACTGGGCCATGTCAGGTCACGGCCTCCGGCTCATACCGGCGGAGAATGTCCTCGAATTCCTCCTCTGAAAGATGCGGTGCCTTGGTATCAGATGCTGCGTTAAACCCGCGAACCATGTTCACAAAATCCGCATATCGCATGTCGCGCAGTTCCGCAGGTGACATGTGAAATACCCGGCAGATCTGAACCACGTCGGAAAACTTGTAAGACGTTGCTTCGCCGGATTGATCGACGTCTTCTCCTTCTTCCTCAACGCCGGTCATCAAGGCGCAGAGGATCTCAGCGGCAACCGATGCGTTTTCCAGGTATGGTCGTGCGTCGAAATGGTCTGTCATCAAGACCTTGGCCTGGGTGACTGTTGCCCCCCCACCGATCAGCGCAAGGCGGATCGTGTGATAGACGTCCTTTGCCGAAAACTGGGATCCGACAACCCGCGCAAAGATGCGCCCGATGTTGTCCCCTGCGGCCTGCTCCAGATCCATCACGCCGCCAAACGGAAGCCGGAAAGAACGTTCCTTTCCGGCCCACTCACACACCACCGTATCCATCAGGCGGCATCCGTCCAGACACGCTGGCCTGCACCACTGATCGTGGCAGTGAACTTGACCTTGCCGGAATTTTCCTTGTCAAGCTGCAGTTGTTGCAGATAGGCCGGCAGCGTCCAGAACCCACCATTGTCCGCGGCGCTCTCATCGAGAAGAAGCTTGATGTTTTTCTCTGTGCCGGAGTCCGCCCAGTTCCGCCAGGTCGGCCACGCCTCAGTGGTGACCATACCGCTGATGGTGGCGCTGGTGTCCTGGCTCTCCAGGTTGCGTGTAATGGCAGCAGGCACGTCAAGCGGGTTGTCACAGTCCAGAACCGTGTTTTCCCCGAGGTTATTGGTCAGGGTAATACCATAGGTGTTTGCGCCGCAGGTATGGGCAAATCCTTCGGTCGGCGTGACACCGTCACCAAGCTGGATGATCAGGCGGGTTGTTTGCTTTCCGGTTGCCATATCAGGCCTCTTTCTTCTGGGTTACGGTCTCGGTAGTGGTCTCCGCCACTTTCCGCTCGATCAGTGCCTCAGCGGTTTTCTTGGGCACATCCACAACGGAATTCGCGCTAAAACTTTGCGAAAGCGCGGAACTGATGCGATGGTGGCAATCAGTCAGAATTTTGATTTTCATGAGAGGTTTCTCCTATGCGATTTACACTTGCAGCCGTTCTTGTCTTCTCAGCGATCCCGCTGCGCGCAGAGGTCAGCGCCGAACAGGGGCATGTTATTGCCTGCTTGGGGTGGGGTCTTGACAGGACCAACCTGGAAAATGTGAACCTAAAGCTTCAGGATCTCCGCTTGGTCCTTATGGATCAAAAGCAACCTACAGAGCGCCGGGTGATGGCGCTCGAAGCGGCGGCTTCTATCGGAAAGCTCATTGAAGCCGTTGAGGGAGCAAACCTAGCATCAGGCAAGCTTTACGCTTCGGCCTGCCCTGGCTCTCCCGAATAGACAGTTTTTATTTTCATGAGAGGTTCTCCTATGAAGTGGCTTTTCCTTGCTGCATTTTTAACCGCAAGCTCTGGAGTGTCGGCGTCACCACTGGACCAGCAGAAATGCTTGGAGGTCCTGAGCAACGCGCACGACCTAAAAGAGAGTTTTTCAGACGCGATTTTTTATCACACCGGAATGACGCGCATGTTCAAACTAGAGAGCCCAGAATCCGCCGCTGCGGAAGATGCGACCAGTGCCGCCCATGCGCTCAAATCGGAGGTAGAACTCGGATTCGATACCTATATAAAATCTTTGTCCGGTCTCTGCCTTAGCTTGGAATGAGTTCATCAACTCTCTCGGAGGGACTTCGACATCGCCCGCGAAATCCGTGATTTCACCCGTCTCCGGCGCGCGCGCCAGACGGGGAAGAAAAACGGGTTGGCTGGCATGGCAATCGTTCCGAACTCGTGGAATCGGGCATAGAATGCGTCACCGCCACCGGCGTAGATCGTGATCCGCATCGTGCCGTATTCAGCGCCGCCAACCTTGCCGATCACCATGGACCCTGCGGGCGCATCGCCCCATGTCCATCCGATCGAGGCAGACAAAACGCCTTCCAGATATGGCGCCCGGCTCCACATTTCATCTACGATGTCGCTGGCTGCGTCCTCCATTGCGGCGCGCACGTTCTTCCTGGCGTTCACCGGGATCGCCTTCCAGCGCTTGTTCATGCGGTCCAGACCCTGAACCACTACGCCTCCTCCAGCTCGGCCATCACTGTGACCACCCCATGCGCTGTCCTGCCATCGGCATCAAGAAAGACCCGCATCCCCTCCGTCCGGATCTGGACCAAAGCGTTGACAGTCAGTCCTAGATCAGCGTCGTGCAGGGCTTTCTTCACCGCGCTGCAAATCTCTTTGCATGGGCGCAAGCGGCCTTGTTCCCGCGACCAGATATCCAGCTGAACAGTTTCACTGCTGGCGGTAATGCATTCCATGTCATCTGGCACACTATCCATCGGCCCGAAGGTGATGCAGGGGTATTCCCGGTTCGACGGGGCGCCGTCATAGACCCGGTCACCAACCAGAGCAGCGACACCAGCATCTGCAAGAAGGGCATTGTAGATCGCCGTTTGAAGCTCGACACTCGCGCTCATTGCGCCCTCCCCGACTCCACCACGATATAGATCCAACGCCGGTCCGTGATCGCGTCAACCTCCCGCACCTGATAGCGAGTGCCAGGCAGCGGATCCCCGATCCCCTCCCCGGCCGGAAGACCGCGACGAACGTCACGCATCCGAAAATCCGTAGTCACGGCCCGAGCGGCAGCGCATGACCGTATTCTAACCTTGTAGATTGCGCGGCCTTGGAGCCTTGCCGCGTCCACGGCCTCAGATCCTCGGGAATAGATGAACTCTGCCCGGGTGGCGTGATGCTCCGCCCAACCGTCCTCGACACCGCCAGATCCATCCGGGTTGTTTGCTGGGGCGTCAAACGCCACACGCTCGACAAGTTGCCCGCCTGCCCGTTTCTTTTGCGCGCCCCGCATCAGACACTCGTCCATCTGTATTTGTTGATCACTGGGGCAATTCCGATGGGCATTTCGCCCCTGGCCTCGTTCCAGCACGCAGCATAAGCCGCGATCGCAACCTTGAGGTCAGCCGGGACATTGGCGGCGTCCCCGAACCCGCAGGTGAATTCCACTGTAATAGGCGCCGGGTTTCCATCTTCGAGCGCCGGAAGATCAAAAGCATCTGACAGGACAATGCGCGTCCCGACCGATACAGGTAAGATCTTCACATGCGCAGCATCGACAACCTGACTTGTGCCCGCCGTATCGGCATAGCTGATCGTCACCGCAGACACATCCGGCACCGGCAGAACGAACGCACGGCGCCAACAGGCCTGCGCCTGCTCCCATACCTGGCTGACGATGCCCCGCCCCAGAATGCCACGGAAACCGTCAAGGTGCGCGACAGCCGCGTCCCGCAAGCCGGTTAAAATGACGTCGTCATCGTCAAACTCCACAACGGCGTGGGCTTTAACCTCTTCCAGCGTCACCGGCGGCGCAGCTGGGGGCGTTTTTAGGGTGGGGCGGAACATCTGCGCTTACTTCTTCGCAGGCTTGCCGTAGGGACCCGGGTCAAGGCCAAGTTCTTTCGCCGTCTCCGGGGTCATGGATTGGCGGGATGCCACCTTTTCGTCCGCCGGTTTGTCCTTTTCGGCCTCAGCATTTTTCGTATTTGCCATCAGTCTTACTCCTGAAAGGTTAGAGGCGGGCCACTACGGCCCGCCACATGTCACCGCTTAGACAGCGGCCATTTCCATCGCCTTGATGCACTCCGGGTTCACCACACCACCGCCAACGCGCTTGGTGGTGTAGAAGTGCACATAGGGCTTGTTGGTGAACGGATCGCGCAGAACGCGCACGCCGGTCCGGTCCACGATCAGATAACCGCGGCGGAAGTCACCGAAGGCGATGGGAAGCGCCGAGGCTGCAACATCCGGCATGCCCGGCATTTCAGTGACCGGGTACGCCAGCAGCTGCGACGGCTGACCGGCCTGCGAGGACGGCTGCCACAGCTGACGACCGTCAGCATCGCGCAGCTTGCGAATCTTGCCCATCGTGCTGCGGTTCATCACAAACCGGCAGTTCCCGGTATAGGCCGAAGGCACGGCATAGATGAGCTCAAGCAGCTCGTCCTCAGTGACAGCCGTAGTGGATGCCGCCGTTTGCTTTTCGATGGCGCCAAGAGGGTTCGCAGCTGCATTGGTGCCGCCGGTCACATAGGTCAGGAAACCGTTCGGCTTGTTCGCACCGTCCCCTGCAATGAACGCCAGGCCTTCTTGGTAGGAAAATTCGGTTTCCACCTCGCCAGCGATCCACGCTTCCAGATCAACCTCGGCGTCATCCAGCATCTGCTGGGTGGCGGCCGGGTTGGCGTAGATCTCACCGGTATTGAAGGTCATGGAACCGAATGTCGCGGTGCCACTTCCAGGACGCGCCGCCGTTTCGCCAACCCAGCCGGACGCCGTTCCGCGCAGATTGAACAGCTTGGTAAAGCCGTTGCCCGAAATCGACTGTGTGCTGGCGATCTGGCGCATGGCCGAGACCTCGATCAGCTTGTCGGTGATGCTGCGGTCCCATTCGACCGGCGCAAGATAGCCGCCTTCATCAGCTGCACCCTTATTCAGGTTTGCCTGGATATCGCCTTTGCGGAAATGGGCGCGGAAAGCTTCGGAATACTCCGGGTCCTTGACTTGGCCCGGGCCGGAGCCATTCGCGGCCAGCGCGGCCAGCTGGGCGTTTGCCTGATCGACAGCAGCCTGCAATTCCGACACGCTGGCATCGATGCGCTGCATCTTTTCGGTCGTCACCACGTCGTCAAACTTGGCTTTAACCTCCTTGTCTTTCTCGTCCTGCGTGTCCTTGAACGCCTGCCAGTCGCTTTGCAGCGCAGCAAGGATCTTGTTCACATCGCCGGAGGCATCAGCACGCACGGCGATGATCCCGCGAGCCTTCGCGGGGGTCATGATCGCATTCATGATCTTTGTCCTTATGACTTCAGGGTTGTGCGCAGCCTTTCAAGGCTGGCTTTCAGTTCGTCAGCGTCGTGCATGACGGTTGGGGCAGCGTCCTGCGTGCCCCCTTTTGCATCAGCCAGAAGCGCGCGGCGTTCTGAGCGAGGCATTCCTGTCTTGGCGAGGCGCGCATCAATCCGGCGCGTTGCGTTTACGCCCTGCATCGCCTCTGCCTTAGTTGTGTCTTCTGTAACGGCGTCAGCGGGGAGAAACCCATCCGCGAGCCCCACATCAACAGCCTGCTGGCCATTGAAGTATGTCTCGTTGTCCATCCACTCCGCCGCCTTTGACTTCTTGACGCCGGAACGGTCGGAATAGAGTGCGGCCATTGCATCGTCGAAGGTTTCAAGGGTTTCGGACGCTTCCGTGAGGTCATGGCGATTGCCAAGTGCAACAACCCACGCGTTGTGAACCATGAGAAAGCCAGCCTTGCCGATCTCGACCTCATCACCGGCCATCGCGATAACGGAGGCGGCAGAGGCGGCCAGACCGATAACCCGAACGGTCACCTTATGCGGATGCGCGCGCAGCGCATTGTAGATCGCCACGCCCTCGAAGAAGTCACCGCCAGGGCTGTTGATCTCGACAACAACATCTTGGTCACCGATCGCGCGCAGAGCCGCAGAAATCCGCTTGGACGTCACGCCGCCACCGGACCAGTAGTCCTCACCGATCACATCAAGAATGGTGATCGTGTTGTCCGCCGCCGCTCTGGGCTGGAGGCCAGCGTTCCACCGTTCCAATGCGTCTGCATCAGGCTCGAACGCGCAAACGCTCGGAAGGCGCCCAGCTCTCATCTCGGGAAGATCACGAAGGCTCATTGCTTGCCCCTTTCTTTGCGCCCATCGGTTCAGGCAGGTCATCTCGTTTCGGAAGGTCCAGCCATTCGCGCGGCTCGTCTGGATGCAGCCATGGCTGATGCCCCCCAGATCCAAGGCCTTTGGCGAAGAACTCTGCCTGATCTTTCATCGACCCGCGAAGAAGGCCGCCCGCGTTGAACTTGGCCTCGTAGGTGTCCGCTTCCGCATCGGTCAGGAGATCACGCTCGACTGCCTGCTGCCACGCTTCGAACCACGGGTTCAGCGAATAGCGAACGAAGAGCTGACCCAGCACATCAATACCGGACCCCCACGATGTATCGTCCATCATCAAAAGCGGGCGCGGGACGCCAAAGACGCGGGCAATCTCCTCGATCTGGTGCTGGCGTTGCTCAAGCCCCTGGGCGTCCTTCCCGGGCGCCCGGAACGTCTCGATCTCCAGCCCTTCTTCAAGGATTTTCCACTTATGGGCGTTTGCGGCGCCTTCACCTTGCGCCATCGACTCTTTCAGCCGTCCGTACGCTTCCGGTGAAAGCGTATTTGGGTGTTTAAGGGCCCCCCCAAGGACCATGCCGTTCCTGAACATGCTGGCAGCTGATTTTTCGGCTTGCAGGGCGAGGCCAATGGCCTCCGCCGCCTGCTTTACCATCGACAAACCGGACACGCCGTCATCTGAAAGGCCGTAGCGAAGATGAAAGATGTCGCGCTGATGGTAGTCGATCTTGCGACCGTCTTTCCGGGTCACTTGATAGGTGATCGACCAGTCATTATTTTGGATAGGCTTAACATTCGCCAAAGGCACCAATTGAATGATCCGATTGCCACTGCGGACTTTTAGCGCGCATGCATCCCCCTTGGTTAGGGCGCGCTGCTGCATCAGTACACGGAACTCAAATGCCGTCTGCCATCCGTTCGGCTTGCGATGCAGGAGCCGGTGAACGGAGTGCTGTGCCGCAACGTCCTTGGTCGCCTTCTCCTTCAGATGAAGCGGTAACATGCCAATAGAAAAAGACAGGAGGGACACGGACCGAAGGACAGCTGTGTTCTTGAGCGCGGATGAAACGGAAACGGGAACCCCGGCCTGCGTAACACCAGCGTCTCCGCCCCTGATAAATTCGTAAAGGGCAGGGTCATCAAGTCCCGAGAAAGCCATGCCTTCACCAGCCATTGCTTTTGCCTGGCCCACGTCTGATTGGTCCCGACCCTTGAGGCGGAACAAGTCCAAAATACCCATGAATTGCCTCAGAGTGTCAGAATCCCGCGCCCTTCATAGACGCTAGTTTGATCTTTCATTGCCGCAGTGGCCGACCCGACGGCCATTGCCAGAGTGACAACCCCGTCAATCCGCCCGCGCGACCGCGACTTGTCGAACATCCGGTTCCCGAACCCATCCTCCCGGATGATCGCATTGCGGGCGCAGATGCTGGTGAGTTTGTTCCGGTCGATTTTCACCGTCCCGTTCAGCATGTGATCCTCAAGCTGAGTGATCGATGTCGGCATGCAGAGATACTTGCCGTCAAAGCTGACATTCGTGCCCTGCTTGTGACGAACGATCTTGAGCCCGCTGCCCGGCCGGTCGTCACCTTCTTCGATCCAGTAGGAAAACCCCGCTTTGTCGAAGGCCTCGCAAAGCTTCTCCATATGGGCCGAGTCAATTGCCATCTGCGCAACGTCATGCCGCCCGCAGAAGGAAATGACCTGGGCTGCAATGAACGTGTAGTCAATCACGCGCCCCGGCGTAATTTTGATAAGGCCCGCCGCCTCCAGTTCGCGATAAGGGATCGCATCCGCCGTTGATCGTTCTTCGACCTCAAAGTCACGCGTCCAGTACCATGTCTTGACGTCGATCCTTTCGCCTTCCCAGGCCGCAGAAAGGGCCGTTAGGTCGTTTTTCTCGGACAGGTCGAGGGACAGATGCGCCCGGCGCCCCAACATCTTCTCTTCCTTGACGGCCCCCTGGCATTCCTCCCAGGCCTGCTGCGACGTCCAGAAGCCAGCCGAGCCGACCGGAATACCAAAATACAGCCGCTTGGTGGTGAGCTGTGTGCTGATCTGCTGCTTGGCCGTAACCACCAGCTTCCGCACGTTCTCAACCGGATAGGTCAGACCGAGCGCGGGCAGCGCCTTGATCCAGCAGCTTTCATCCTCCAGCGGATCATCTTTCGCGTCCACCCGTGCGATATAGGCGAAAACGCTGTCGTCCACGTAGTCGCCGGTCACGACCTTCTGACAGAACTCGCTGTAATCCGTGCCTACCTGCTGGTCAGCCGATGGCGTATTCGTGCCAAGCATCATGATGGAATCGCCGTACTTCTTCGTCACAGCGGCGCGCCACATCTCGATGGCCTTGTTTGTCTTCATCTCGTGGATCTCATCGCCCGCCACTAGGATGGGCTTAGGACCAGACACCGCATCGTTGTTCGCGATGGGAAGCATGAACGAACCGGTTTTCGGATCCTCCACCTTGTAGGCCAGATCACCGGTGCCTCGGATAACAAACCGTTCATCCGCCAACGTCATGCCGCCCTTGCCGGGGATCGGCGCCCGAAGCATCGCGACGGCGTCCCGGAACATGACCTTTGCCGTGTCCTTGTTCTCGCCGATGCAGTAGACCTCGGCGCGCTTCCGGCCATAGAAACCCGCAAGGTAGATGCCGACCGCCGCCATCAGCGGTGATTTCGCCTGCCCCTTCCCCGTTTCCAGCCAGACGAACCGGAACCGGATGAACCCCTCGGACGTGCGCCAGCCAAAAATAGACCCCACGACAAACAGGTGCCATGGCAGCAGAGAGAACGGCTCACCTTCTTTTGCGCCCTCTGTGATCGACAGCATCGCCGGGAAAAACCGGATTGCGCGCTCCGCCTGGTCAAGATCCCAGACCAAACCGCGTTCTCCGCCAGCTTCCAGATCATCCAGGTGCCGCTTGCATTGCGCCACCACGAATTCACCGGCAATGATCTTCCCGTCCACCACGTCACGCGCATATTGCGTGGTCTGGTCAGTGAGCGCCGAGGAATTCATCAGCTGCCGTTTCTGGGGCATTGCCATTTCCACTTGCCCCCTTCTTCTCGCCAACGCTCTCCGGCGTCAGGGTCAATGATTTCTCAAGCTTCATGATCTGGTCGCTGAGCTTCTGCACCATCGACCACCGCATGTTGACGTACTGGCCGCCGTCCCTTGATGTCCTTACCGGCCCCTCCGCAATCGCCAGAGGATACAGCTGCAGATACTCGACCATTGCGCGCACCAGCCGGTCCAAAGTCCGCCCGCGTGCCTTGTTGAACAGCCCCCTCGCCTCAAGATCCGCCTTGTACTCCTCCCAGAGTACCTTTGCCTGTGCAGCGAGCTCCTGGCCTTCGTCATGACCGGCAAAAATGTCGCCGTATCGAGGTCTCCTCATGCGGCCTCCTGATAGGTCAGGGGACACCCCCTTTTTTCGAGCTGATATTTCGCGCGCACCTTAGGCGCGGGTTTCCGGGCCGGAGGCGCTGAACTTTTGCCCTCCCCCCCCCATGCCGCAATGGTGCGAGAGGGGCGCAGAGAGCGGCGCTGATAGGTGGTCTGATGGTGGTGCGCTACCAGGTCTGCCCGGCGCGCCCCTTGGCCTCAGCGATCAATTCCGCGTCTGGCCAGTTGTTCTTCTCGATGCTGTCGCAGGTCGCATGGCAGGACCGGCAAATCAGCTGCAAGTTCGACAGATCGAACGCAAGGTCGGGGCGCAGGCGCCACGGCCTGAGGTGGTCCACGACTGCGGCCCTGTCGCCTGCCCTGCCCCGCAGCGTCGCGGGCACGGGCGACGCGCACATCCGGCACTTGCCGCTCTGGGCGGCGTATAGCTGGACGGCCAGCTGATCCCTAGACTTGCTGCCAGCCCTTCCCGCGAATGGGTGCCTGCCTGTCTTGTTCTGGAATTGCTTACGCACTTGCATCGGCTGCACCTAAGAGAAGGCTGGGGCCGAGCTGGGACGGGCTTCTCTACGCACATTGGCGCTACTCACCACGCCCCAACCCCTACCAGATCCGGCAGCATCACGCAACATTGTGTATGCGCTCAAGCGTATCGACAGAGACTGTCGCTTCACGCCCGCCAAGCAACGGCAGAAAGATCCGTGCAATGCCTCCGTTAACCGCTGAGACATCGACCACCCAATCTGCCATCACGCCTGCGTCATCCAGCATCCGGGCCTTGTCCCCCGGCCGGATTCTCTTGGCTTCCTGCTGATCCGCATAGATCTTCTTGATCGTGGACGGGAGGCGACGCATGCGGCGCATCTCCTCATCGGGCACCGGCAAAGGCCGACCATCCCGACCGACCACACCAGCCACCTTACCGTTCGCACGCTCCCTCAGAACATCCCAGGCAACCGAACGGTCAACGCATACGAAGACGTAACCAGGCGCAATCTTCTTCTCGTAAGCAGCCTTCCGTCGGCGACTGCGCGGCATGGACCGCCATGCCTTCTCTGTGGGCAGCCAAGCGTCAAGGACGCCCTCCTCTCGCTTCAGCCACTCACGCAGCTCGAACTCCTTCAGCGGCGCCGTCTTCAGCACAAACCATTGTGCGCTGTCCTGTAGGGGATCCCCCATCAGGCGCCGCATCTTTCCAAAGGCCACCTCTTGCCCGATCGTGTATGTCATGCCTGTTTCCGTTTGTTTTGTTGTGGGGTGTTCACGCCGCTCGGCGCGGGGTAATTTCGGGGCCGACGAACAGCGGGTAGGCTGTCAAGCGCTCCCGGGTGCGGTCGAACAGGTACCAGCAGCAGTCGTCTACGCCGCGTTGATTGGTGCCTTCGATCCACTGCAGGCGACCGACGCTCACGATCATATGGCAATGCTCCATCAGCTCAGGCGCTGTCGGGACGCCATATTTGCGCGCGGGTACCTCCTGTGTTGTGTGAACCCAGGCGGCATCAAACAGCACCCATGTCGGGCGAAACCCGGAGAATTTCCAAATCATCCGGTGCATAAGCGGGCGCGACCAAACCGGGTTTGTGATGATGTATTCGACGCCAGTGCAGTCTACATCCTCAGCGGTGACGTCCATCGCATCGACCCGGAACACCCGTTCATCGCGCGGGGCAATGTCTGATGCGATGACGCAATCATGCCCAGCCTCCTCAAGCGCCTCGGCCATGTCATATTTCCCACCACACGGCTCCCAGAACTTCACCGGGCGCGTCAGTTGCCGCAGGAGAGGCGGATAAGCTTTGCGGTCGAATGTGTCGTAAGCGTCCTTGTCGATGCGCTTGAAGTTCGAACGTCGTCCCATGGCGCCCTCTAACGGTTAACAGTGGTCAAAATGTTGGCGAATTTCGCCGGATTGTTCGATTTGTGCAACGAATGCCCGGTGCTTTCGGTATCCTGCCAGTGGCAGAAGTTGCCTATTGTGCGGTTTCTGCCCGACGCAGGCACCGATTTTCGTGTTTTGGCGCGGTCACCCATTTTCTGCGGCCTCCAGCACTGACTTGGCCAGTTTTCGCATGCGGGTGTCGTCTTGCGGCGTGCTGCTCTCCAGGTCTGCAAATGGATTGAGGATCCCATGCGACTGTGACGCCTTCAGGCCGAGCGTCGACATGATGACGGGATCAGATCCCCCGTCCACATGCAGGAAATGCGCTGTAACCCGCCTGTCCTGCCCCCGGCGACGCAGGCGCCCGGTGAACTGTGTGTGAACCTGTGGCGACCAATCCAATTCGCCATAAACCGCGTGGGCGCAGACACTCTGCAGGCCGTCGAGGCCCGCGCCAGATCGCAGGGACATGATCATCAGACCAGTGTCACCCGCCAGAAAGGCCGCCTTGGCTTTCCGCTTCTGTGGTTGCGTCTCGCTGCCGGTGAACATGATGGGAGACAGATCGCCCAGCGCATCGCGCCAGATGTCATAGACGGCACGGTGCCAGCCTGCCAACAGAACTGGCTCGCCAGATTCCACCAGCGTCCGGACATAGGCTGCGACCGACCGGGCCTTGGCGATGCCGGTTTCCTGCCGCAGCATGACATCAAGCTCCCGGGCGGCCAGGCCCCGATCATGGAAGTGTCCCGACAAAACCCGCTGCGCCAATCGCAGTTGCAGTTCCCGGTCCGTCTGCGCGTCACCTTCGTTCCATCCGACCTCTGTCACGACCTTAGACAAGGGGGGAAGGCTGCGCGCGACCTCTTCGTCTTCATTGGTCCTGCGCAGCGCGATCCCCTCATCGATCATGAAGGCGCCCAGCGCAGCCGGGTCTTTGACGATCCAGTGCGATCCGTGGGAGGTGCACCAGTTGATCTGGAATTCCATCCATGTGCCCAGCGCGCCGGGGGCAATGAACTCGACCACGTTCCAGATCTCGGACCCGTAGTTGTAGATCGGGGTTGCAGTCAGACCGATGCGGTACTCTGCTGCCGCGCAAAAGGCCTTTGCCCCATGCCCCTTGCTCGTGCTGTTGCCGTGGCGCAGCTCCTGCACCTCATCAAAGCAGACAGTCTTGATCCCCAGCGTATCGGCGTAGTCTGCCCATGCGGCAATGTTGGAATACCGGAAAACGTAGATATCGGCGGCAGGCAGGTCCCGCACGTTGCGGTCCTTCACCTCTACCGCTGACAGATGGGTAAAGCGCTGGATGTATTCTGTGACCCACTGTGTGGACAGGTGCGGTTGCACGACAACGGCGGCCGGCAGTCCCCAACCATCCGCAACGGATGCGAGGAAGGAAACCGTCTTGCCCAGCCCTACGTCATCCATCAGCAGGAGGCGCCCGGTGCTGCGCAGCATTTCGGCGGCGCGGAGCTGGTAGCCCTCTGCCTGTTCCGGTTCCTTGAAGCCTTGGCGGATGCCCGGAACGTAATCGGGACGGCGTAGCTCTTCGATGCGGGCCTGCACGTTGGCGTGTTCTGTCAGCTGCACCCCGAGCCGGGCCTTTGCCTCGTCGGACATGTGCAGCGGATAGCGCTGCATGAACCAATCGAGATCAGCGGCGAGGTCTGGCCGGTCCCGCAGGGCGAAGGGCGGTGTTGAACCGTATTGGATGCCCTGAAAGACCTGCTTGAACCGGATTGAAATATGCGGCTTCAGATCTGCGACGTGCCAGGTGCCCGCCTCATAGCTCAGCGTTCCGTTTGTCATAGCCATCCCCGTGTGAGCGAGGCGACCAGCAGCGGCTTGCCCTTCACTTCGCTGATGTTGCCTGGCCATGCAGCGGCGGTTGCCAGAACCAGCGCCTGCACCTCGTCGTGCTCGGCGTATCGCTCCAGCTGCTTGAAGATCTCGCGGCGGCTTTGGCGGGACTTCACCTTGACCTCGATTCCTACGCCACCCGACAGGATGTCGATGCGGTCGCGGGCGCTAAGACGGACCTCACGCGCGATGTCCAAGCCTGTTCGCTGGAGGGCAACGTGGATCGCGTCTTGTGCGGCAGCTTCGTTGGTGACGTTGACGCGGCTGCTCTCGATCACGCGAACCATGCGCTCCGCTTGGGTGCGTTGTGTGTTCTTGCCGCTCATACCAGCACCACCTCGCGACCCATCGCGGCCATGATCGCGCGCTTTAGCTCGGAGGTTTCCGTATCGTGCCCCTTGGCGTCTTCGGTCACCTCTACGCCCAGCGCGACGTCGAAATATACGAAATCCGCAATGTAGCGCCGGGTTCGCCCGCCGCCCTTGGTCAGGATCGGGGCGTCCCGGCCTTCCAGATCGAAAGGCACTTGGCGCCGCAAGTCGCGGATCTTCCCGGCCCGCTCCAGAAGCCGGAGCTGCGCCCAGCGCTGCGCTTCATGCGCGCTGTCGTGGGTGACCCCGTCTGCACTGGTGGTCCGCTTGGTTCCGCGCACCCGGCGGCGGTCTTCACCGCCACCGTTCGCCTGCTGGGCAAGGAAGTCTTTGGCCGACATCCGCTCCATGGCTCACGCCCCTTCCCGACAGGGGTGGGACGCGGTCGTATCGACATAGACCCACTCTGGCAGATATGCCCGCATGACGGATACACCACGGAAGTAGGTCGGCTGAACGCGGACCACCTCCATCGTGTTCTCTGCCTCTGCACGACGTGTGAACAGCTTTTGACCGCGGATGTTCTCGTCAGCCTCGATTGCGTCCAGCAGGTCAGAGAAGCTCTGAAACTCTGTCCGGATGATCTGGAAGATGGGGGGGCGTGCGCCTCTGCCCTCTTCGTCCCGCTCGAAATAGATTTTCGCGATACAGGTCATGATCACATGCCCAGCGCTTCTTTGTACATTTCAAACACCGCCTCTTCCTCGGCGATGTCATCCTTGTCGCGCTTGCGCTCGGAGATGACCTTGCGCATGACCTTGGTGTCGTATCCGCGCGCCTTGGCCTCTGCCATCACCTCTTTCTGCTGTTCGGCGATGTCCTTCTTTTCCGCGTCCAGGCGCTCAAAGCGCTCAATGAACTGGCGCAGCTCGCCCGCAGTGACGCGGTAGTTCTCGCTCTTGTCGTTTTCGTTCATATCCATAACCGGCTCCCTTCCTGTTGACCGTCGCTGCCCCCGACCGACGGGGGCAGAAAGAGGCATCAGGCGGCTGCGGTTTCAGGCATGGTGGTGCGCAGGCCGTATTTGATGGAGGTCTTGTTGAACTTGGCGGCAACGGCCTGGCCAAGGTCGATCGACAACCGGGCCGCCAGCTGCGCCACCCAGAAGATCGCGCGCCGCATGCTTTCCCAGATGTCGCCGAGATCCTGCTGCCCGGTGCTGGACGTGGTTTCCAAATCGGCGATGTGGGCGATCACGGCGTCCGACAGATCACCCACAACCGCGTCCAGGCGCAGGGCCATGTTGATTTCGGAGGCTGTCCCGCCGGAACCTGTCATACCGGGCCACGGCAAGGCGAGATCCAACTGCGAGGCCAGCAGATCGATCGAGATCAGGACATCGCCCATTTCGTCCGCCACGTCCCCGACGGACAGCGTGGAGCCCGTGATGCCGCGCTGCGCCCGGACCAGCTTCTTGACCGCACCGCACAGCTCGCCTGTCTCGTCTGCCACCTCCAGCGCGCGGAACTCCAGATCCGCCTGTTCGTTTCCGCCCCATTCGGCCTGCCGGGCCACATTGGCCGCGCGAAGTTTTTGTAAGTCCATGGTCGTTGCTCCTGTCAAAAGGGGATTTCGTCGTCGTCAATGCCGGTGCCGCCGCCCTGCGGGCCGCTGTCATAGCCTCCGGCGTGGTTTCCGTCGGGGCCATAGCCGCCACCGGATGGGCCGCTGTCATAGCCGTAGCCACCGCCCTGACCGCTGCCGGACTGACCACCACGTGTGTCGAGCATGGTCAGGGTCGCGCCGAAGCCCTGCAGGACCACCTCGGTGGTGTAACGGTCCTGCCCGTTCTGATCCTGCCATTTGCGGGTTTGCAGCTTGCCCTCGATGTAGACCTTGGCGCCCTTGCGCAGGTACTGCTCGCAGACGCGCACCAGACCTTCGCTAAAGACGGCGACGCTGTGCCATTCGGTCTTTTCGCGCCGCTCTCCGGTGTTGCGGTCTTTCCAGGTGTCCGAGGTGGCAATCCGCAGGTTGCAGACCTTGCCCCCGTTCTGGAAGCTGCGCACCTCAGGATCGCGCCCGAGGTTACCGATCAGGATGACCTTGTTCACGCTGCCGCTCATCTGCGTTTCCCCTGCTTTGAACTGATCTGGCCAGCGGCGAACTTCAGGGCACGGGCAATGTCGCCCGCCACCTCGTCGCCATCCGCATGAAGTCTCAGCTGCTGCGCCCTGGCGCCTTCGATCTCATCGAGCGAATGGAACCTGCGGCTCTGCACGATATCCCCGATCATGGAGCCCTTTGCCGGGCGCGGGGCGCGGATCATGCAATCCATCAGATCCAGATCGACGGTTACGATGGCCTTGCCGAACTGCATGCCATGGGCGTCCGGGTTGCTGTGAAAACGGCTCATAGCGCCACCCCTGCGGCCCGGCATTCCTCGCGGGTCACCATCTGCGCGGCGAAGCAGTCCGCTGCCATGCTGGGCGGCACCCGGCCACGCATGAACGCCTGACCGCCGCCAGCAACGGCTTTGATCGTCTCTGCCCAGTAGGCCAGAACCTTCTGCGTATCGGCAGTGGAGGCCGGGGCGTCGGCTGTCACATGCTCGCGCCATCGGTTTTCGCTGACCCAATTCTGGGAATAGGCGATGTACATGGCCCGGTTGCCCTGCTGCTCGACGGCATAGGCCTTGGCGCCCTTCAGGATGGCCGCAGGGTCCGCGCCGTTCTCGATCGCAGTGCGCAGCGCGTCCTCCGTCGCCTCTCGGTCGCCCATCCGGGGATAGGCCTTGGCGAAGCCCTCGAAGAACTGATCAAAATCGAAATCCTGTGTGCGCGGATCGTCCGCGCAACTTTCTTTTAGTCTTTCTTGTTTGTTGTTCTTTCTTATGGGGCCTGAAAAACCGCCGGGCGGTTCAACCGGGTCCCGGTTTTTCAGGCTCCCGGTGTTAACCTTTTCACCGTGAGCCGGGTTTTCAGGCTCCCGGTCATTTGCTGGATGCGCAACATCTTGTGTGGCGCTAGGGGTCGATGGCGCAGCATCCTGTGCTTCAGGCTCATCGATGATGTCCCAGATCTGACCATGAATGGTCCCGTCATCGCGGCGATTTGGTGAGACAACCAGATATCCCGCCTCCTTCAGCTCGCGGATGATGCGCTGGTACTTGTCGCGGCCACAGCCGAGGACCTTCATCGACTGGTCGCGGTAAAACACCCAGTTGTCGTTGCAGCTCATGATGTAGATCATCATCAGCCGCGCCTCTGCCGACAGCCCCGCGTCGCGGATCAGTCCGTTCGGGATGGTGGTGAAGTTTGACCGCCTGCGCAGCCTGATCGCCTGCCCCATGGTGTTCTCCTATGCCTGTTCTGCCCTGACCGGGCCCGGCCGCGCGTGGCGACCTGAAATTCAATCCAGCTACGCCTTGCGCGGGCGCCCGCGCTGCACGGGCCAGTAGGCCCCTGAGGTATCCTCGCCGCTCTTGGCGGCTTCCTCTTCGTCCGCCTTGCGGATCGCGGTCGTGGCTGATGTCACCGTTGGTTCTGCGACGCCCAGCGCCTCGGAGATTTCAGCGACGGACATCGCGTCACGCCGCATTTCCAGCATCAGCAGATAACGTTCCTCAGCAGCACGCTGCTGTCTGGCCCTGGCGCTCATGACTGTGACCCTCCCTGCCCTGACTCAACGCGGCAGATTGGATGGCCGAAGAAGGTGCCGCGGGTCAGCGCCTTGTAGATCGCCCCCCTATTGCAGCAGAGCTTTCTCGCCAGTTCTGAGGCGTTCCGGTATGAGGCACCGCGATACAGGATCGTGCCAACCGGGGCGCCCTCCTGCGCGGCGCCTGGCTGTTGGCGAGGCTCCCGGTGATAAACCAGTTGCGAACCATCGATCCGCCCATTGATGTATGCATCATGCACCACGGCAGGATCGAACCCGGCCAGAGTGCAGATCTTGCGGAAGTCCTTGCGGCAGTCCCGGATCCAAGAGTCCGCGGCGTCGCGCTGCCTGATCGCTGTCATCGTCTGCGAAACCGATGTCGCGTCAGCCAGCGCCAGCATGAGGACGGTCTGCCATAGCCTCTGCTCCCCGGTCATGGCGCACCCTCCGTCTCAGGCTCTTCCTCTGCCTCTTCCGCTTCCGCAAGAATGTCATCAATCGTCATGCCAAAGCGCGATTCACACTCTCGTTCGATGAACTGGAGAACAGATCTTTCCGTCCGTCTCTTCACCTCGCCGCCCTTACGCAGGCGTTCAACCAATTCAGAGTTGCCGACGGCTCGCCTGCCGAAATACGACGGCCCCATCCTCGACTTTGCAAGGAATGCCTCAACCCGCTTCAGGAGGGCGATCATGTCTGGGTGTGCTTGGAATCCGCTCATAAGGATATCTGTATATCCTCTTTAGCGGATAGGTCAACGTCCTCTAGTTAGGACGTGCAATTTATCCGCAAACGCGGATAATGCTTAGGCAAATGATTACTGTACCGTTGGGCATGACTGGCAACTTCGACATAGACGCAATGCGCACCCGCTTAGGATCAGCTCTAAAGGAGAAAGGTCTGTCAAGGCGGTCTGTTTCGCTGCAAGCAGGGTTGAACCCCGGCTTTGTTCACTCGATCCTGAAGGAAGGGAAAGAACCGACAGTTACAAGCCTAGCGAAGGTCTGTGACGCTGCAGGTTTGAGCCTTGGTTACGTCCTGTACGGCATAGAACTCAGCCAGGAGACCGAGGCCCTTGTTTCGCTGATTGAGATGAACCCAGAGAAACGGGACAGCATCCTCGCCCTGCTTCGCGACTGAGGTGATTCTCGATCTCGCGCCGCTTCTCCGCCTTTTCAGCTTCGCTCATATTTGACAGTACGCGGACCAGATCTGAGATCTTCATGTAATCACCTAAATCAAACAATCTTCAACCGCAGATTGCGATTCCAGATTGCGCGCCGTCAACCGAGTTGTTAGCATGTCCTAAATTTAGGACATTGTTGGAGATTTGAAGTGAACGACTTTAGGAACAGATTGAGCGCTGCCATCGAAGGGTCAAAGTACAAAAATAGCTACAGATCCCTATCGATAGACGCAGAGCTCGGGGAGCGTACTGTCTCAAATATGCTGTCAAATGAGAGCATCGACGTCACCAAGACGGGACCCGGCCTATTCTCCATCGCGCGAATCGCAAACCTGCTTGGGGTCAGCATCGATTGGCTGGCAGGACGTGAAAACGCGTCTCGAGAAATAACACAGGGGGAGCGTGATTTCGCTCTCGCAGTTGAGCGATTTGCTGCGTCCTCTGCAGGCCAGTTCACGCATGGCGTCACCCCACCAACACCACAGGCTATGATGCGAACCTATGTTCGCACCGGAGGTATGCTGGAAGGGTTCGAGCATCTGCTCAAGTATTGTGATCGCTATCACTGCGTTTCATCTGGCGACGACTGCCTGTCTGTAAAAGCGGTCGGGCGCAAAAGCCTTGCTGGGGTGACAATGGGCACGAATGACGCTTCTGTCCTTCAGCTTGCGCTGAACACTGCGCCAAACGAAGGGTTCAGGGCCAAGCTGATAGCCGATCACCTGGAGGCGCAAAGCCGCGGCTGCCTATGCACGGTCGAAGAACTGGACATCCAAATGCCAAACAAGCCAGTGCGCGTGAAGATGGACTACATCAGGACCTTACTTCATGTCACTGATGCGACAGGCTCGTCTGAGGTGCTTTCATATTGCTGTCTGATCGCCTGAGCCCCGGGATTGGACTTGGGCGCAACGGAAAGGCCCTGCACTACTGACGTTGCCATAATCCGCAACTTATCTCGCGGCAAAACCCCACACCATTCTCCATTAGAGCGAGGTTTCGGCGGGTTATTCCACACCATGGGCTGAGGGAATACGTCAAGAAATCCGTATCGCGCTGCTGCGCCCCGCATAACATCAGCCTCACGAACAAAGGCATAGGTGAAATCGGGATCCCAATTAAGTGACACCGCCATATGCCCGATCGCAATGAAAGCCCTAAGATTTGAAAGCATCCCCCTCATGCTTGGGTTCACATGCAGATCGCCGAAGTAAGCCAGATTCCCGTTCAACCGCGACGATATCTCTGAGGAAACAGAATGGATAAGTTCGCCAGGTTCCCGACCATACATCCGGCCTAAGCTGCGCGGCCAGAAACTTGATACAGACTCCGCCCCTAAAGCTTCCAGCCTAGCGCCTCCAACCATGGCAGGCTGATCACCAAGCCACGCAACAAGCCAAATGCAATTGCCCTGGGTGAGATCGTTATGAACAGGCGAGACGACCGGGGTCAGATACTCCTTTTGGGCGCGCTCAACAATTTCAGGAATCCTATCGTATTCTGTCACCTGCTCGATGCGCAGGCCGCGCTCTGCGAGGTGCGTTGTGCACGCGCCGATCACGTTCCCCTTCTCTATAACTCCAAACAATATCCGTACCCCTTTGCGGAAAATTCTGGCTGGTATTCCAGAACCTAAACCCAAAATCTCACCCTCGGACAATCCCATTTGGGTACTCACTCGCGTAAATCCGACATCCTCAATAGCGGACGTATATGTTGACTATCCTCTTTAGCGGATATATTTATGTCTCATAGCAGAGAGTCGGAGGATACAATGAGCGTTTTTGATAGGCTTCCAGCGCTACAGCACAGGGTGACCGCCGCAAATTGCGCGGGCGCTGAACCTGGTCATGTTCCAGTGGCGCAAATGGCCAGATCTGCCGCTGCGATCCTAGAGTGGCTGGAGGTGGCTGGGCCACAGTCTGCGGCTGATCTCTCTGTGTCGTGCCTTGGCGCCGTGATCAGTGAGCGGCCCGGTCTGTGCTCCGTCTCGATCCATGGCCTTACCATCACCGGATCAGGACAAGGCGATGCTCTTGGCGCATGGTGCAATCAGGTCCTGCGCGATCTTGAGGCGATGAACGGCGTCGACCCGCTCGTGACTTTCTTTCAGGCCTTCGGAACCTTCCGGTCTGACAAATTTTACGCCATAACGCTGGCGTCCGTTCGCGCCGGGTGCGGATCTTGGGTTGACCCCACAGCCCCCGCCCAGCGCATCACGTCCCATTTCTATGAAATCGAGATGTTCGGCGTCCTCGGACGGGGTGACAGCGCAACCGGTGCGATCGAGAACTGGCGGGCCGCAGCGGTGCAACAGCTGCCCACACGCACGGAGGCGGCTTTCGCCGAGGTAGCGGCATGAGCGTGTCGAGCTACCTGGTCGAAACCGAAGCCGACCTTGCAGTGAAGGCGAATGCCTGGAAGGCGATGGAGCGCGAGGTGATGGGCTTCGCCCAGCGCTACGCCAGTGAGCATGTCATTGGTCAGACCGCTCCCAGCGATGCGCAGCGGAACATTGCCTGGGCCGCCAAGGATAAGGGCTATCCCGTCACATTGGTGAAGAAGGCCGGGAGCCTTTTACGGCGCATCGATGGCGCTGACTCCGCAGCTGATCCGGAAAAGGTGTCAGGCCTGCAGCAGAAGCTGCGCGAACTGATGCGCGACTGCGCCCGCAAGATCGGGTTTTTGAAGGTGTTCCAATGAGTGTTTCCCGTTCCTCCCTGACCTGCGGGTTGACCGCAGGCAACTTTCCCGGCGGCCCTGGTGCTGCCGGGATTCCTTCCGCCACTCACGGGGTAGCAGTACCGGGGGAACTGGCGCAGGCGCGCAGCGTTCTGGCCAAGGTCGCGGACCACGGTGACACGGAAATCGCACGCGCCTGCATGGCCGTATTGGAAAGCAGCCTCGCGGAACAGGTCGAGCGCAGGGACGCCAGCGCGATGCTGGAACGCGTCCCGCTCTGTCTGATTGCCAGACTCAAGACTGAGGAAAGCTCAGTCACGTTCAGCGCTCATTGATCTCTTTGTCTGCCCCCGGCGCGGGGGCAGTGATGGCGATCAGGGGAATTCAGCATGACAAAGACAATCTGCATTTACCACGGCAACTGCGCGGATGGGTTCACTGCCGCATGGGCGGTCAAGGTGGCGCTCGGCCCACAGGTCGAATTCGTCCCGGGCGTCTACGGACAAACACCGCCTGACGTCAGTGGCGCGGACGTTGTCCTGGTCGATTTCAGCTACAAGCGCCCGGTGCTGGAAGAACTGGCCACCACCGCGCGCACGGTCCTTGTCCTGGACCACCACAAAAGCGCAGCGAAAGATCTGGCTGGCCTCCCCTGCCCTATCGATCGCAACAGTTGGGATAACCATCTGGCTGAGGCCTCTGGCGAGGCAGCATCGAACATCGGGCCCGGCTTGCCGCGGGCGATCTTCGACATGAAGCGATCTGGCGCGCAGATCGCATGGGACTTTTTCCACCCCGGGCAAATGCGACCGGCGCTGGTGGATTACGTGGCCGACCGCGACCTTTGGCTGTTTGAGCTGGAGGGATCGCGTGAGATTGCCGCCTGGCTGCATAGCCACCCCTATGACTTCGGAACATGGGCGAGTTGCGCGAACATGCTGGACGATGAGCGGCTATGGCGTCAGGCGGTGCAGGAAGGGACTGCGATCAAGCGCAAGCACGACAAGGATATCGCGCAGTTGCTGACGGAGCTGCGGCGAGACATGGTGATCGGTGGCCATCGGGTGCCGGTTGTCAACTTGCCATTCACCATGGCGTCAGATGCAGCGGGACAGCTTGCCGAAGGCGCGCCATTCGCCGCTGTCTACTTCGACCGGGCGGATGCCCGCATCTTCTCCCTCAGGTCACGTGAGGGCGGCATGGACGTGTCCAAGATCGCGGAGCAGTACGGCGGCGGCGGCCATCCCGGCGCGGCTGGCTTTCAGGCGCCCATTGGATGGGAGGGCGACCTGTGAACGCGCTTCTTCAACCACAAACAGCTAACCAGGAGTAACACATGCCAGCGAGAAAATACTCCGACAGCCTGCTGGATCAAGCCGCTACGTTGCGCGAAGGCGGAATGTCTTACGCCGCCATCGCTGAGCGGCTCGGAATGTCACACGGCGCCGTGTACTGGCATTGCCTGCGTCTCGGCGCAGACAGTCCGAAGAGCCAAGAGCATGCACCACCAGTAGAGCGCGGCCCTATGATCGTGTGCAGGTCTGGCCATCAGGTTAGACGGTTCACCGCAGATGAAGACCGCAAACTGATCGAGATGGAGGCTGCTGGGCTGACAGCGTCAGAGATGGCGCGACGGCTAAACCGCAAGCCAAATTCTGTGACAGGACGCCTCATGACGCTTGCACGCACTGAGGCAAGAAAAGAGGCCACAGCATGAGGCCGCTGCGGGTCCTGATAGGGTGTGAAACCTCTGGAATCGCGCGCCGGGCATTTGCCGATCGCGGGCACGACGTCTGGTCCTGCGACATCGAATCCGCAGAAGACGGATCAAACCGCCACATCCGCTGCGACATTCGCGACGGGATCTTGTCCGAAGGCTGGGATCTGCTCGCGGTCATGCACCCACCCTGTACGCGCCTTTGTCGCTCTGGCCGTCGTTGGATGTCTGGACCGGGCAAATGGACAGAGCCGAAGAAGCTGCCCAAGGGCCGCAGCTTGGCCGACATGCGCGCTGAGTTCGAAGAGGGTGTGAGCATCTTCACGGCCTGCTGGGCAGCTCCGATTGATCGCGTGGCCATCGAGAATCCGGAAATGAACGATCTAGCGCGCGACCGCATGCCTGCCGATCTTCCGGTCCCCCACATGGTGCAGCCGTTTTGGTTCGGGGAACCGGCCTACAAGGCGACTGGCTGGTATCTGCGCGGCCTGCCCCAGCTGGTCGAAACCAACCGCCTGCAGGAGCCGGAACGAGGCTCTGACGAATGGAAGAGCTGGAACAGGATTCACCGCATGCCGCCAGGTCCTGAACGTGCCCGTATGCGCAGCCGGTCTTTTCCGATGATGATGAACGCCGCTGCCGACCAGTGGGGCGGCTGGGCAAATGACCAGGAGGCCGCGGCGTGAGCGAAGAAGAGCTTCAGGACCCGCCAATTCATCTTCACCGCGTCCCGCGCCCGATGACGACCATCAAACGGCTGGCGCATCAGCAGGCCACCATGGTCGGCAGAGCGCCAAAGGCCCCAACGATGCAAGCGGCGCCATGGGAGCGCGACAGTGCCAGCGGGGCAGGGGGATCATCCCAAACCGAGAGTTGACAGCTGTCAACTTTGACAACCGAAAACCAAGGAAGGAGATACCAATGCCACCATTCAGGCCAAAACCGTTCGAGCAAAAAGGACCGGGAAAATCCGGGTTCACCATTTCAGTCGCTGACGGGAAGCACGGACAGCACGTCCGCATAGGCATTTCCAAGGCCGCCCAAGAAAAACACTTCGGCGGGGTCCTGGATACCGAAAAAGATGCGATGAAAATTGCGCTCAGCAATGACCAAGGCAGAAACCATATCCTTGAACTTGAGCTTGCCGAAGTTGGTGACACGGAAGCATTCAGGCTGGCTTCCGGAATCAAGGGTAGCGTCAGCATCAAGCTGCAACCTTGGGGCCAACTGTCGCCCGGCAAACGACCTGCAGCAGAAATGGCAGTGATCGGCGGAAAGGCCCCTATGACCACCAACCTGAGGCTGCCCGAATACGCGCGACCGCAGATCAAGAAAATCGGTCAGGGCCAATCAATTATGCCCTGACAATGGCATTCACCGGAACGAACCCCATCAGGTTGTCAAAGTTGACAGCTGTCAACTCTGGCAACCACCTCTAGGAGACAGGCATGCCTGACATTGTAAAACTCGCGCGGCGCGCAAAGGGCAGCGATCTACTGCCAAAGGTCAGCTTTGGCGCCGTGAACGCCGAAACCCTTATCCTGCAAATGGCTGATGAAATCGAGCGCCTGCGGGAAAACGAAAGGTTCTTGCGTGACTGCCTCTCGGATCGCGGCATGAGCGCCAGCAAACGCCTTTCCAACTGACAGCAGAGGTAGGAATGACAACGCCAAACCCAAAGCTGCGCGCTGCATTGCTGGCTGCGACGCTTGCTCTACCACCCAACCCACACACTGAAGAAAAGTCTCCCGCTCGCCCAAGAAAAACACGCGGGAAGAACCGGGATAAAATTAAGGCGGCACGCAAGCAACGCCGAAAATCCAAGTAGCGCATGCAAGAGTTGACAGCTGTCAACTCTGTGACGCCGGTGAGAGCAGCGCCATGATCATCGGGCCAGGGGAAAACCTGTTTGCCGCGGCCTTGGACGTCAGCGCCCGCAGGTATCCGCCCGGCGACCGAATGTCATCCACGCGCTGCAGGATTCCCGCCACGGTTATCGATGCGACCTCTGGCCCCATGATCCGTTGCGCTTCTGACCATGCATCCGGGCTTATACCCATCATCCCCCTTACGAACCCAGCTAGATCGACCAGATCGCGCCAGCGCTTCACCTCCTGCGACGCATAGGGCAGGATATCAGGGCAGGCCTTCAACACCAGACCAAGTGGCATGTTCGGCTCCTTTCTGCGCTGCGCGTTTTGCTCGGGGTCATGATGCGATGGGGCAGGGGAGGGATCGCCGACGCAGCCGCCTTCGCCTTTTTCTATGGCGTATTCAGATTCCAAGGAGTCTGTATTTGAATTCTGATAGTGCCGCTCACTATCGACGTCATTGCCGCCCATTTCTTCTGCTTTAGAGACGATATCCCGGATCCGTGCGAGCAGATCCTGCAGCTTACCCCCAAGGGCCGCCAGATCTTCGGCCGCCAGTTTTCGGCGCATCAGCTTGTGAATGTCCAGCAGCTCGGCCTCGATCACGTCCCAGGGGCCGGTAAGGCCTTCCTCTTGGCCGTAGATCGCCAGCTTCAGCGCATCCCGCTTCATCAATGATACCTCTTCACGCTGCCGCTTCAGGCGCTCTGCCGCTGCGCGGGCCTCTGCTGCGGCAGAGGTAATCTGACGGGCATAGACCAGCATCGGACGCAGATCGAAGCCAAAGGCGCGGACGATCTGCCCATCGCCGTCTCTGGCAGCGTAGCGCTTCCCATTCGGGCTGTCGTGCCTGGCAATCAGCCCAGACCGCACCAGCGCGGCAAGGTGGCGCCGCAGAGTGCTTTCCGCCATGCCATGTGCCCGGCCGCTCAGCGCCTCATTTGACGGGAACACGATCAGGTTTTCATTGTCCGACAGGCTGTCGCCCTTGTGGAAGGTCAGCAGCGCGTTGAGGACCGTCAGATCGCGGTCAGACAGCCCGAAGGCGTACCGGGCTGCGGTGAGGTCGCGGAAAAGCTCCCATTTGCTGAAATGGGGCAGGGCAGGGCGCGCTTGCGCGGCGGCGGCCTGTTCCATCAGGCCAGCCGTCACCGGGCGCCGCCCGAAGGGCGTCACTGTCAGTCGTTCCATCAAATTTCACGAGACAAAACTTTTCAGCCCGCCGAAGTCGGCGATTGTTGACAGCTGTCAACTAGGCCCCTAAGTTCGGATTGCTACAAACGACTTTTTTGGGGCCTCTCGGGATACGTCTCGGGGGGCTTTTCTTTTGGTCCTGTCTGTTTCGTGCCTCCTGTGTTGCTGCTCTTTGGTTATTGCCCGCGGCTGTTTTGCCAGTCGCGATGCAGCCGGGCGAGGTTTTCGACCAACCAGTCGTCAAACCCCGGCGCGGATTTTGTGTTCAGTGTCAGCACGGTTTTGCCGCGCTTTCTGTCCGTTGTTGCCAGATCGGCGCCATCCGTTGCCTTGATCGCCGCAGGCGGCAGGGCAGGGGGCTTTGGCGCGTTCAGCTCGGCCATGACAGCTTCGAAACGGGCGTCCGATGTGTCGCCCAGCGCCTCGGATGTCATATCCTGCCCACCAAGGCTGTCAGCCAGCTTCATCCAGCGGTCGCGGCCCATGCCAGGTGCTGCGCCAATCGCTTCGATCAGATCCACCGGGATCCTGTCGGCGACAGAGAGCATGCGAGACACCAGCGTCTTGTCGGTATGCAGCGCATCGCAGATGACCTTTCGGTCATACCCCGCATCGCGCATCTGGCGCGCAAAGTTGGCCCGCTCGATGAACGTCAGATCCTTGCGCGCGGAATTCTCCTGCCCCTGGGCGATGACCAGCTCCCGGTCATCAAGGGCGCGTACCATGGCCTTGACCGTTGCGCCCAGCGCTCGGAGCGCCGCGACGCGGCGGCGGCCATATACTACCTGGAAGCGGTCAGGGTTTTCCGGGTTCGGGCGGAGAAGCACCGGCACCTGCTGGCCATAATCACGGATGGCGCGGGCAAGCTCATCGATGCCACCGGCATCAAGCCGGTCCTGAAGGCCGCCGCTGTCGATCAGATCCGGATCGATCTCCGTCACGGAACGGCTTTTCAGGTCCGCGATGGATTTGCTGACAACCCCAATCGCGCCGGTGTTGTAACGCGGGCGCGATGCGTCAACGCGGGCAGGGGAGGCGTCACCCTCTTGCGGTTCAGCTGTGCCCTCCATCAGGCCTTTGAGCAGGTTCTTACGTGCCATCGTTCCGCCCCCATGCCGCCTGCACCAGCGCCTCGATCTCACCGTTTACTGCGTTCAGGCTCTCCATTGCGCGCTCATATGTTGCCCTGTTGAACTGGCCTTTCTCGACCTCGTACAGCGTCTGTTTTGTGATGCCGGCGTCCGAGATCGCGGTGGACTTCAAAACAGGGTGATTCAGCACATGTTCCCCGAACATCGATCGCATGAAGCTGACCATTTGGTTCTGCGGCCCGTCGCCGGGCTCGTACCTGGTCACCACGTAGCGCAGCCAGTCATAGGACATGTCTCCACCGGCCTCGCCGACGACACCAAGAAGGTTCGACACCATCAGCAGGAACTGACACATAGACATGACGTCGAGCATCTGGGGATGCACCGTTACCAGCACGGCGGTAGCAGCTGACAGAGCGGACATGGTGAGGAATCCGAGTTGCGGCGGGCAATCCATTACCACCACGTCATAGTCCGCCTCGACGGTAGCCAGGACATCGCTCACCCGGGTAAAGAACATTTCGCCGTCACGCTGCGCCAAGGCGCGCGGGGTGTCGTGTTCGAACTCCATCAGGTCAAGGTTGCCGGGGATGATGTCAAGGTTGGCCAGATACGTCTTTTGGATCACCTCAGAAAGCGGCTTCGGATCCTCGTATTGGATTGCGTCATAAAGCGTTCCGCCATCCAGCAGATCAAATTCAGGCTGAAAGCCGTGCAGCGCCGAAAGCGAGGCCTGCGGGTCGAGATCCACGGCAAGCACCTTGTAGCCATCCAGCGCCATCTTTTGCGCAAGATGCGCGGCTGTCGTGGTCTTTCCGGATCCACCCTTGAAGTTGATAACCGTGATCACTTGGAGGTGATCGCCATCGCGACGGCCGGGCAGGTAGGTGCCTGGCGCCTTGGCGCCGGCCTCCAGCAAAACGCGCAGATCCTGAATGTCATGGGGGGAGTAGAACCGGCGCCCGTTCCCGCGGATTTCAGGGGAGGGGCCTTTGCCGTCGAGGTGCAGCTTGCGCAGGTACGCGTCCTTTACACCAAGCAGGTCTGCAGCCTCGCCAGAGGTGAATTTTCGGATTACCTTGCGGGCGTCTGGCGGGTAATGCTGCTGCCGGAGCGCCTGCAGCTGTCGGGAAAGGTTCAGCGCATGGTCGCCGACCAGCTGGTCGATGCGCGATATGGTTTGATGCATTCTACCGCCTCTTTGCTCTTCCGTTTGTTACGGTTTTGGGCGTTCTGTAGCGCCTTGTCCGTATATAACTACCAAGGAAAGAGATTCGGGCAAGAGGATTCAGCATCTAGGGGGCGGGTGATGCACAGACACTAATATAGACACTATGCAGCGATCATCAGGCCACGCGCGCCGAACAGGGCGCCGCCCGCCCAGCGTAAAAAGCGGCATAAGATTAGTTATGTTATAACTATCGGCGCGGCGGGGTGCTTTGCCCAAGATCGCCGTGGCGACGTTCTGGGGCCGTCGGAAGGCTCTCCGGCGCCGAAACGCGCTTCGCATCCAGCCATTCGCGCATGACGCCCCACCGATCCTGATGGCCGGGCGCCCAGCGCCATTTGTCCAGCTCACCCACGCGCCGCTCCAGATCTGGAATCCATTGCAGCTTTAGGCGCAAGCCGTGCTGTTTTGCCCAGCTGCGGAATGCCGGTAGCCATGCCTCATGCGGTGCAGCCTCAAGCGCTTGACGAAGGTCTTCCGGAATTGTGTGCGGCCAGTCATGCATTCGCGGGCGCTCCTTAGATGGATTCTTCTTCAGAAATTCTCCGGTTGATGTAGGTCAGTGCTGCCTTCTGCCCCGCAATCGCTTGGTCATAGATTTTGTCGTCAGGGAAATTCGCGTCTTCCTCTTCCCAAGCCGAAATTTGCTTCTCCGCGCGCTCTCTTGCTGCCTTTAGTTGCTCCAATGTACGCATAATTTCCTCCTTTTTCAGATTACTCGCCAACGATATCCGGGGCACGGTTGCCCGCATCCCATTCCTTCTGCCAGGCGTAGTATGCCGCCCGGCTGATCGTCGGGCCATCGAGTTCTTTCATCGCCTTCCAGACCGTATTGCCGCGCTCACCAGCGGCAAGCATTTCCTCTGCCTTGGCAACCCGCTCCGGCGTCATTGCCTTGGGCCTGCCTCCCACGTCGCCGCGCTCTTTCGCCCGCGCAATACCGGCTTTGGTGCGCTCCACGATCAGGTCACGCTCAAGCTCCGCGAAGACGGCCAGCAGGTGGATCATAGCCTTGCCCATAGGGCCAGTGGTGTCGATCCGCTCTGTCAGGCTGACGAAGACAATGCCGCTATCTGACAGCAGCTTCAGGGTGTCGAGAACGCCCCCAAGAGTGCGCCCGAGACGGTCGAGCTTCCAGACAACAAACTCCGCCCCCTCATGCTGAGAATATTTCAGCGCCTTCATGAATTGTGGCCGGTTCATAGTGCCGCCGCTGGCTCTGTCCACAAAGATCAATTCACGCGGAACACCGTAATTCAACAGCGCCTGGATCTGCATGTCTGGGTTCTGCTCAGAGGTGGAGACGCGAGCGTATCCGATCTTGCGTGTCGGCTGGTTCTCGGATTCGGACGCCACTTTCTTACTGTCTTTCTTGGATTCTGCCGCACCAATTTGGACTAATTAACTGGACAAGGCAAGCGCACTGTGCAAAGGTTTCAGGACTACCTTTTAAGATTTATGAGGGCAGCATGGCACAAACGAGTGACGAAGCGGGCAATGAGCATCCTGCATGATGCCAGCCCCTCGGCATCCGAGGACACTCAAGCGTGGATGGATGTGACCTGCGTTATCCGCGACCTGCAGCGACGTCTTGATCAGCGCCAAGCCAGGCGCGCCGGTATCAGCGTTTCGTATCTGCGCCACTGCCGTCGTGAAGAGCGGCAATCGACTTAAACCCGGAGGCACCATGACCGACGCTTTCGCCACTGTAGTCCGCCTTATGTGGATTGATGACCTGATCGAGGAAGAAGGACAGATTCAGCGCGGCGACATCGCCCGTGCGTTTCGCATGTCGGTTCAGCAGGCCAGCCATGACCTGCGCAGATACATGCAACTGAACCCCCGCCGGATCGCCTACGATCCTTCGCCGCGCTGCTACATACAGGTCGAAGGTTCGAAGCCTCTGTTCACACGCGGCCACCGCTGCGCAGCGACTGAAATCGTTTCGGCTGTGGCAGAGCATTACCCCACCCAAGAACAATCCAGCTAACCCCGGAGGCACAGATGCACGACCCTGCACACCATCCACCAACGAAACGGGTACTCGCAATCCGTAAAGCTGCCGTCAGGTTCGCGAATGATCCCGGGCCTATGCCTGCGGCCAATCGGGGAGATGAGGCGGCGCAACATGAGGTTGCCGAGCGCCTGTATCGTGCCTGCTCTCGCGTGGGCTTGAAGATAATTTTGGACCCTGAGTCCTAAAACCGCCAGGAGGCACTATGAACGCCCAGCAAGAGCACTATGACGCCGCCGACAAGCTGCGCCAAGAACGGCAAGAACAGGCGGGCGGATGCTTCGCCCCGGCAGGATCAACCTGTGATGAAACCCACTGCGAGTGCGCCCAGATCGCCTTTGACCAGGTGATCAGCGAGACGCGCCCGAAACAGTCTTAAAACCGCCGGAGGCACCTATGAGCGACACAGACAACCCGGAATGGCCGCGCGAAATCTGGATGGCAGAGCGCGACGAACACGATCAAGGCGTTGTCTCTGCGGTCTTGTCCGAACATGCAACAGTGGCCCGATGGGAAGGCGACAAAGAGCGCGACCGAGATTTCCACAGATACATCGACGCTGACATTCACGATACCTCGGAGCGATACTACGAGGCAAAGCTCGAAGAAATGCGGGCGCGGATCAAAGCGCTGCGCGGTTGGATCGAGGATGAAGCTGCTGATCGCGGCGATGCCGATGCCGAATATGAAGTCCACCGACAGTGCGCGTTCGCTCTGTCCGAACTCTGAATCCAGAAACCGCCGCCTGCAGGAGCACCCATGGCAAGCTACGAGAAACAGGGCGAAAGCGACGAGTGGTACACCCCGGCCTATATCTTCGAGGCCCTGGGCGTGACCTTCAATTTGGACGTGGCTTGCCCACCGGAGGGGCCACGGTACGTCCCGGCCAATTCATTCTATTCGGAGGGATCACTGGAACTGGAATGGACCGGCTTTGTCTGGATGAACCCGCCATTCGGCCACCAATCCACCAAGCGGCTTTGGCTCCGCAAATTCTTCGACCATGGCAACGGAATTGCTCTGCTGCCTGATCGCACATCGGCGCCATGGTGGCAGGAGTTCGCCCCGCTGGCCGATGCCGTTCTGTTTGTCTCTCCCAAGGTCAAATTCGAGAGGCCAGACGGCAGCATCGGTGAGCAACCAGGAACTGGTACCACCCTTTTCGCCGCCGGGGCGCAGGGCGCCGCAGCACTGCTGCGAGCGTCCAGCCTGGGCCAAACCTTTCACCCAGCGCGGCGGGCAGCCGCCTAATCCAGAAACCGCCGGAGGCCAAAATGGCGACGAAAGGCGACACCCTGAATGTCGAAGCGTTCCGAGAGGTAACGACCGAAAACGGTGGCTGGTGGTATCCTTGCAGCGGTTGCCACGAAAGCAGCGAGGGCGTCCCGAGCGGAGAATACTCGAAGGCGATGCAGTGCCATCGCGGCTGCGGATGCCCAGAGTGCGGTGGCCTCGGGGCGCTCTGGCACGAATGGACCGCCTTCGATGAAGGATACTACGGCGCGCTTAAGGAAGGGCGCACCGAACAAGAAGCCCTTGAGGCTGGTGCCGCCGCCCGCGCGGCCCAGTCCAGCTAACCCCGGAGGCCGATATGGCAGAAGAAACCAAAAAGAAGATGCCCGACTGGAAAGGCTTCGGGCAGGCCATCATGGAAGAATGGTGGATGCACGGAGACATCGAAGCGTCTGAGAAATTCGACCTCGCCCGGCGCTTCAATATCCTCGAACCGATCCCCGGCGGCTTCGACCCGGAAAGTCACTATGACGAAACCGGAGAAGCCGAACCGGGCGACCCTTGGTATCAATTCAATCGTGCGGACGAACAGTCCACCTAACCCCGGAGGCCGCAGCTGCCTACTGCGGCCCGGCTCCCTCCAGAATATCCGAAATCGCTGCAAGGCGCGCGTTGGCAATCATGCGCCCCCGCGCCTCGGCTATCAGCGCATCAGACAGCTGCCCCTCCGTCTGAGGCTTCGGGCCAGTCCACCCAGGCGCTGGCTGAAGCAAATCGGCCGGCACAATTGGCGGCGACACTGGCCGATCACTCCCCAGACCGAAACAGCCGGTCAGCAGTAGCGGCAAGCAAAGGAGACAAAGGCGCATCGCGTCCCTCCATCAGCTGCAGTTCATTGGAAATGGCATCCCATCGCCGCGCCTCATCGGCGGCGCGATCGAGGTGGGCGCGGTGGATACGGGCTGTCTCGGCAGCACGTTCCAGCGCCGCAGCTTTTGCGGCTATTTCGTCTTCAGCCGCGGCCAAGTCCGCACGCAACTGCGCGCGATCTCTGAAAGCGTCCGCAATAACCCAGACCGCCGCACCAAGCGCGGCGACAAGAGCGAATGCAGGCAGGTTGCGGATCACCCAAGCCTGGATCACAGGAAGGCGTCCTGCGTTGCCTGCAGGATGGATCTGGCCAAGGCGCGCTGCTCGTGCTCTTCGTCCGTTGCCGCCTGCCCCTCCGGGGAGCTTCCAAAGAACGGCTCGATCAACACGGCGGGGGCCCGTCCGCTCATCAGGCTTTCAGAGCCCCGACCAGAACGGCGAACCTTCACTCCCCGGTCCTTCAGCCCCAGCGCAGCGCCCATGCGCTCCTGCAAAGCTCTGGCGTAGCGCAGTGAGGCGTCAGACCCGCTGGAAAGAACCTCTGTGCCTGTAGCCGTGCGGCTGCTGTGGCTGTTGAAATGCAGCTCATTGCTGGCGTCTGCACCCCAAGCGTCCACCTGGTCATAGACCTCCGCAATCTCACGCCGGTAGCTGCCGCAGTATTCGCGGAAAAAGGTCTTTACCCGGATCCGGGGAAAAAGGCGCGCCTCCTCCTCGATCATCTTGGCAAGCCGGGAATTCCAGGCGAATTCAGTTTCGCCGGTGTCAGGGCGCACCGCGCCCTGTGAGCGGGCGTTGTGCCCGACCACTATGGCCAGTTTCATGGCAAGCTCCTTTGCGTGAAATGTCAGGAAGAGGCCGCGATTGCAGCGACAAGAGCCGCCATGATGGCGGCACTCAAAATGGCTTTGCATAGCCGGTAAGCGCGGGATCTTGTCACGCGCCGGACTGATGGCGGGATGCGATTCATTTGCCCGAACCTCCGATGCGCTTGACAAGGAAGGCCAGAAAGCCCGCGCGGAGCTCTGTGATCATTGAATGGCCAGCCCAAGCCATCAGCATCGGCAGCAGCAGCAATGCGGCTGGTGGCAACTGGTTCGGCGGCAGACCGACAAAGGTCAGCAGCACCGGCCCGCCAAACGTGCCGACTGCCGTGTTGAATACGATCAGAGAGCCAGCCTTTTTGATGGTCGGTTCTTCCAGATCGAGAACGGCAATCACCGCACCGATCAAGGCCATCACCAAGATCGGCAGAGATGATCCATTTGCCAGCAGCCAAGAGCCAGCCGTCGCGAATATTCCCGACGACAGAGCGCTCAGGGTTTCCAGTTTCATAGTGTCTCCTTCACAAAAAAGCCCGCCGAAAAGGCGGGTGGTTTCGGATTGGATTTTCTGTCTGCTTGCGCGGCTTAGATCACGCGCCCTGCCCGGCAAGCGCCGCATCAAAGGCGGCCTGCGCATCAAAGGCCGCGACCTCGGCGTCGGTCAGGCCCGCGATCTGCGCCTCCACAGCGCGCTCTGCCTCGAAACAGGCCTGCACATGGGCGACCACTGCGGCAGCGGCAGCGTTAATCTCGGCCGCAGTCAGATCCTGCCAGCCGCCGGGGAACTTCCATGCGACAGGCTCGGTCATCATGCCGCTGTCGAGGCTATTCACCGCGCCGGTCAGCGACACGCGGGTCTGCTGATCGGTGGGGATGTTTGTGCCGTTCGGCAGCGCGACGCCACCGGCTTCCGCCTGCCATCGGATATTGGCCAGATCGGCCTGCAGCGCCGCGCGGGCAGTGGCGGCCTTTTCAGCGGCAGTAGTGATATTCAGGGCGAAGGTCATGCCTGTTCCTCCTGTGGCACGGGCTTTCGGGTGATGGGGTCTGGAACCTCCCCGGCGGCAACGGCCAGGACGGGCGCGGCGGCGGGCTGGATCGGCTCAGCGGTTGCGGTGTCATAGATCCAGCGCAGGGACAGGTGCAGCTCGCCTCCGATCCGGGCGATCTGGCCAACGAAGGGATGCTCGCCCTCCGGTTCGGCATAGCCGCCTTCGGGCATAGCGGAGAGGTCATAAGCCACGCCATCCACGGTGATTGTGTCACCGCTGACGCTGGCGCTTGTTTCAGGCTGGCCGGGCATACCGGCTATGCAGTTGAAAGTAATTTGCATGTGAGTGCTCCTTTAGAACCAAGGGCCAATGGCTGTAATGCGGTATGTGACGTTGGTGGGCGTGTTGGTAGTTCCCATCCTCCGCACAAACGCTGCTGTGGCGGCAGGGCTATCTGCGGTGAACCAAGCGCTCGTATCGTCGCTATGCCCAGGCAGCACCTGCACCTTCGAAGCATCCGAAAATGCGGCAGGAAAGCTCACAGACACACCGGGGGTGCGATATAGCGCGCCTGACCCAATGCTTTGCGCGTCCGTTGATGCTTTCTCACACCAACAAATTTGCGTCCCATCCGCGTATCGCACGTACTCCCCATTTGCATTGCTGCCGCGCTCGATCACCGCGCCGGTCGGAACCCCACCAGATTGGGAGACGGTTCCGACCAGGTTCTTGTTGCTGAACAACGTAATCCAGTCACCGTCGGGTGCGCCCGCAATGTAGTTGCGCACCGCAATCCCATTGGTTGTGAACATGAGAATTGAAGATCTGTCAGAAGCGGAGCGAAACGCCACCAACCCAGGACGATACGCACCATTGTCAGGGGGGCCGTCTATCACACCTCCGCCGCCACCCGCGATGAACTCACAAAATTGCGGGGCAGTGGAGAAATCATTAATCACCTCCCCCAGACCGCCCAACCCGAACGCCCCGACTTTGAGCAATGCCCCAGAGGTCCGATCAAACCCATTGGCCTGCACGTTTGCACTGGTCACAACCTCTGTCCATTCGGACCA